>DQSN01000024.1 GCA_015663245.1 Leucothrix mucor | reverse complement strand
TATAGCAAAATATGCTATTGACAATAACGAATGGTTAAAATTTATAGTTAAATCAGTAAATTAAATTCATTTATGGCTTGATTGCGTGCTGTCTATTTATTAGAGTACAGCACAATCTCGGTAAACATGGTATACGCCATTTATACTAGTGCATCAGTATTTTTTACAGTTACCACTAGAGGAGATAGTGTGGAGGCATATTTATACTTGAGAAATAATTGCCTAGTGCATTTATTTATCTCCTTTATTACTGGCTCTATACCGTTAGATACTATGTTTGTTACATGATTATTTATTTGTTAGTATAAATATAAAGGTTTTTTATACTTATTGCTTATCTCGATAAGTAGCATTTACCACCACCAATCAATACATCAGAAGGATAGGATAAATATGAATAAGTCAGAATTAGTAGCAGCAATGGCTGAAAAATCAGGGTTAACAAAAGCTGATGCAGAGCGTGCTTACAAAAGCTTTGTAGAAGTTGTGACGAACACCTTGGAAAGTGGCGATCAAGTGACACTTATCGGCTTTGGAACCTTCTTGGTTCGTGATCGTAGCGCACGTACTGGACGCAATCCACGCACTGGCGAAACTATCCAAATTAAAGCATCAAAAAATCCTGCATTTAAGGCTGGTAAAGCACTAAAAGATGCCGTAAACTAGCGCGCTCTCAGGTTGAGGGGTGATTAGCTCAGTTGGTAGAGCCCCGCCTTTACACGGCGGTTGTCGGGAGTTCGAGTCTCTCATCACCCACCACTTTTGGAGCGGTAGTTCAGTTGGTTAGAATACCGGCCTGTCACGCCGGGGGTCGCGGGTTCGAGTCCCGTCCGCTCCGCCATATTATAAGGGGATGTTTCGGCATCCTCTTTTATGTTTTTTAGAAGATTTTTGAAATTAGTTATAGTAAATTTTTATCATATTGTTATTTACATATGATGGGTGATTAGCTCAGTTGGTAGAGCCCCGCCTTTACACGGCGGTTGTCGGGAGTTCGAGTCTCTCATCACCCACCACTTTGGAGCGGTAGTTCAGTTGGTTAGAATACCGGCCTGTCACGCCGGGGGTCGCGGGTTCGAGTCCCGTCCGCTCCGCCATATTTATAGGAAAAGGATGCTTCGGCATCCTTTTTTTTGCTCTAAATTTATAGAGCCGATAAGAGCTTTGGGCTAACAATTTAAAGTAAATAATCCAAGGCTTTCTATTTGAGAAAAGTTTGATATTGGAATCGTACCTTCTTTAACCTTCAATCCGTGGTAATTAGAGAGACAAGGTATATTTTTTATAATTTTCTTGTTTATTTTATGTAGGCAATATTTATGGCTCTTCCGTAATTTTCGTGGGAGAATTTTCATTTCAAGAGTGCATACCCTTGAATATCAAGGAATATCTGTTGAAACAGATGATCCAACCTAAAAATGCCATAACAACGTCGTTTAATCACTTTAATTTTATTATTTAGACCTTCAACAAATCCACTGCTTTTATGTGATATAAAGTAGTTAGTAATCTCATTAAAATGATATTGCAGTGTTTTGATGAAAGAAGAAAAGCAGTTTAATGAACTGTTTTCTATTGCTTTTATCCCGCTTTTTAAGCGGCGTGTACCACTCGACTTTGAGACACTATTATTGAAAATATCCGTTAGCTCTGTCATCGCTGTATAGGCTTTTTCCACCTCGTTTGAGTGATGAAATAGTTTACTAAGTACCAGCCGTTTTTCATTTGACAAGTCATTCCAAGGGTGACGCAATGCCCACATGGCGCCCTTTAACGCCTTATATTCTACGGCTGAAAGACAGGTCTTTAGTCGTTTTAACTCCTGCTTTCTTAAGTTGTCTACTTTTGAACGATAGAGTTTGGCAACATGAAAACGATCAATCACCACCCGCACTTTATCACCAAAGACTTCTTTACTGGCATTGATAAACCCTTCATACCTGTCGCTACAGACCCATTTAAGGGTCTTTCTTAACACCTCAGGAACGGTGTTAAGAAAGTCTTTTGCCGTTTCTTTTTTACGTCCCTTGAGCAAGGCCAGCATCTGTTTTTTCCCTTGGTAAAGGCTACTAATGACGACAATAAACGACTGATGCCCTTTCTTTAAGCTAATTTCATCAATACCCAGCACCTCTAAATACTTCACTTTATTCCAATCAACCTTGCTATCGATATAACGGTTAATAATTCCTTTAACCTGCTCCTCTGTTATGCCTTCTTTTTGACTGACATCTACCTCTGTACTATTGATAGCACTGAGTAAGATCCATTGCTCATAAGGGACGGTAAATGAACTGTTCTTTTTATGCCAGCTAGGACGTTGCGTGGTTTTAGGGTGTTTTTTACAGTCATCACATTGGTAGCGGGGCAACTTAACAAGCACATAAACAGGACTACCCAGAAGTGAAAGATGCCGCAACCGTAACGGGCGATCGTAGCCATAAGGTTTAGTAATTTCACCGCCACATTGATGGCAGTTGGTTCCTTTTAAGGTACTTTCTATTGTTATTTCAATTTCCTTTTTGCCGTTGGTTCCAATAGACACTATTTTGATGTCATTTAAGCCTAAATGGTCTTGGATAATTTTCTTCATTCTTTACCGCAGGTAATTAGTTTATGTCTTCCAATAATATCTGAATGATGTAAGTTTAGAGGGGGATTTTCCACGAAAATTACGGAAGAGCCATATTTATTTGAAGAGGATTTATGTATATGCTAAATAAATTTCCCCATATTATTTTATTCAATATTAGCTTCTTTATTGTAGGAAATAGTGAAGCAGCCTTTGGACAATTTACCCCACAAAAATGTCAATCAGAGAGAGTTAAGCTACAAATGCTTGGAACTTGGGGGTCTGATAGATGTAAGCTGTGCCAACTCATCGTGGCTCTTTTCCTTCGCTAGCCTTCGTGTTGAGTTAGCAGGTTGTGTGATTAGTTTTTCGGGTGATATGAGTGGTCACTTGGGTGCTTTTCCTGATTTTGGTAAAGGCTCTGATATATTAGTTGCTCACCATGCAGTTGCTGAAAATGTAACAGGCGTGTCAAGAAACAGGGGAGGGGGAAACCTATTATTAACGCATTTGATAAAACGCAGTCTTAACTGCTGAAGATCAATCACTGGCAATTATCAAAAATAGTATCAAGGAAGAATTGTCTCGCCAAGGGATCTGGATAGTTTTCATCCATAGTGGAATTTTAGGAAGAAAAAATTCCCTTAACAGAGGCTACTCTGTAGTATCAGCTTATTATTATTTTTTGAAGGGATGGAACAATGGGTCGAGCATACCAAAACCGCAAAGAGTCCATGGCAAAAACCTCCGATGCCAAGGCGAAGGTTTATAGCAAATATGGGCGTGAGCTTTATGTTTGTGCTAAATCAGGTGGTGTAGAGCCAGAGGGTAACTTAGCCCTGCGGAGCTTGATTGATAAAGCAAAAAAGGATCAGGTTCCCTCTCATGTTATCGACAAAGCACTTGAAAAAGCCAAAGGTGGTGGTGGCGAAGATTTTGCACCTGCGCGCTATGAAGGTTTTGGTCCAGCAGGTTCGATGGTGATTGTTGATTGCTTAACCGACAACCCAAACCGTACCATTGGTGATGTGCGTCAGTGCTTTACAAAAACTAAATGTAAGCTGGGTGTTCAAGGTACTGTTAGCCATATGTTCGATCATTGCGCTATTTTTGTGTTTGCAGGCGATGATGACGAAGAAATATTAGAAGCTCTACTAATGGCTGATGTTGATGTAACAGATGTTGAAAATGAAGATGGAAAAATCACAGTCTTCTCCCCTGATAATGAATATTATAAAACTAAGCAAGCAATATTGGATACTATTGGTGATGTTGAGCTGGAGGTTGATGATGTGCAATTTATCCCACAAATGACGCATCCACTCGATAGTGAAGAAATGGAACGGTTTGATAAGCTAATGTTTATGCTTAATGATCTGGATGATGTACAAAAGGTTTATTACAGTGCTGAGTATTGATCTATTATTTTTGAGATTATGAGGAGTAATGTACACGGTTTCTGCCTAGGAGCCTGTCCGAGAACTAAGAAGCTACTGCAAATCCCATAAACCTCATAATCTGAGCTTATTGAAATCGTTAAATAGCCCTGCTATTCGC
>DQSN01000003.1 GCA_015663245.1 Leucothrix mucor | reverse complement strand
CTGTATAAGTGACTTTTGTTCCCATTTTCTTGATACCTCTAATTTTAGGTGAGTTTAGCACCTGTTAATTGGTACGGAGTTATTAGACCACTTCAAACCCCAAGGTATACGTCACCAAGAAAAATACGCGATAACTTAAAATGCGCGTACGTGATACCAGCAAACACACCTCTTCAACACTCAATACATCAGGCAAGCGTTTAATCCGAGGGCTTTTCACCAGTGGAATATGCTTCCAGCTTCGCTTTAAGGTATGCAGATAAAAGAACTTTAAACCATACAAATCTGACTTCACCGTACTGATGGAATGGCTCTGTAAAACGCTAGAAAAGTAATCCAGCAATTGATCCTCCGTTAGATCATCAATGACATAATCAAAATAATCCCCGATACGACGAATCGCACGGGAATAGGCATCAATCGTCTTTACCCGTAAACCCTGCAAGTTCAAATACTGGACATGCTTGTTGTATAAACGATTAAAAGGATCAGGTCGGTTTAAAGGATTATTCGATCGCATACTCATGGTTATCTCCATTGTTTAAACCAAGAAGATAAACGAAACGGCGGATGATGGTAAGATGATAAAGAGAAATGACAGGACTGATTGGGCACTTCTCCGCGATAGCGGCTTCGTTCAACAAGACATTTAAAACAAGGACTTGCGAATAAGCAGGGCTTCTTTTAGTAACGTAGCTTCGTTTATCCTTTTGCTATATTTACGTTCAGTTATGTTAAAATTCGCAAGCCCTTTAATGCGGCGTTAGATTAAATAAGTAGTTTTTGCATTGTGCACAGTATGTGCGTACACTTGGGTTGTATGAAATACGAATGGGATAAAATAAAAGCAAAACGGAATCTTCAAAAACATGGTGTGGATTTTGCTGATGCAGTTGTTTCTTTAGAAGATGAAAATGCCTTAACTATTGAAGACTATGACCATAATGAACAAAGATTTCAATTACTTGGCATGGGCTCTTTTCTAAATATATTGTATGTAATTCATGCGTATAGAGATAATGATTGTATACAAATTATCTCTGCTCGAAAAGCTGATCGAAAACAAATACAACAATATTATAAAGGTTTAAATTATGAACGCTGATTTTAGCAATGGAACAAGAGGATCTGTAATAGCTTCTGACCCTAATAAAGTTAGGATTACTATTCGTTTAGATGCTGACCTTATTGAACACTTTAAGAGTATAGTAAATAAGGCAGGAGGAGGTAATTATCAGACACTTATAAATAATGCTCTGCGTGAATATCTTGAAGAGCAAAATAAGTCACTTGAAAGAACCCTAAGAAAAATGATTCGTGATGAATTATATGAATTTAAAAAAACGGCTTAATTCTATGGTGCAAAAAAAGCACGATTTTTACTTTATAAACTTCGCCCGAATTGCTTGAGAGAAATCCTCCACATCTTCCGATACTTGGGCAATTTCTGTTATGTCAAAATGCTCACGTGCTGCTGCGTATGATAGGTTTGTATCAATCATATCCAGCTTATAAGCTATCTTATCCAAGTTTTCTGGCAGTAGATAACGCAGATCCCAGAATGGTATTGCTTTATCCGAGAAGCGTCTTGTATGTTTAATAATATTCGTGGTGCAGTTATTCCATACAGTATTATAAAATTCGGGCTTTTTGCCTAAAGCATCGGCTCGTTGCAACATATCGAGAAACACGGCTTGAATGCGTTTCTTTTCTGTTTGAATAGGAAACAAGCGCACTATTGCTTTGATGGTGTTAGTGCGCACCTTAATCACATCACTTTCATCCGCTATCACGTACATCATTTCAAACTGGCGAAAGAAGGCTTTTAGGGGGCTAAACCTCTTTCCTTTCTTTCGACGAATTTCGATTGAGATGGACAGATAACTGCCATCCTTCATGCCAAAAGATACAAAGGTATGCGCTACACCGAATGCACCAAAGGGGGAGATGACTAACCAAGCTGAGTCAACGTCATCTATATTGATGGTTCGATCATAAAACTCTAAGTCGAAATCACGTGTGGTTCGATAATGAATATCACGGATATTATTAACTTGTACCTTATCACTAAAGAATTGTACCGAAGGCATAACAACTTGATCGGGTGACCAATTTCGCTCTAAAGAGGGATTTGTGAGGCTAATAAATATAACCACCCCCACAATAAAGACGCCCAGTAATAAAATGATAGCCAGCATTGTTCCGCTCATCTTAACCCTCTCTATTAAAAAACACTTATGCTATTTAGTCGTCACAAAAATAATGATGAATACAGCGTAAGTTTTACGTTTTAATCGTACTTTCAATACACATTAAGTACCACTCATGATACCATCGCGCTTTTTTGGCGAGCATGATAATTTGATCATCTCGTAGCAACCTCCCTACTATCGGTTAAAATCCTGATTATAGGGTCTAACATGGAATCTAAAATATGTCTCTGAATGCAGAAATAAAAGCAAAAATTGTTGAAGAATATCGTACATCTGATACTGACACTGGCTCACCAGAAGTACAAGTTGCACTTTTAACAGCAAGTATCAAGCACCTTACCGAGCATTTTAAAACACACATTCATGATCATCACTCACGTCGTGGTCTACTGAGGATGGTTAATCAGCGTCGTAAGTTACTTGATTACCTAAATCGTAAAGATTCAACTCGTTACCAAGTCCTTATCAAGCGCCTTGGTCTACGTCGCTAGAATGACTCGATAGCAACACAAAAAACATCGCTCTTGCGGTGTTTTTTTGTATGTGAAATATAAAACTAAGCAAACACCTTTGTACTAATCAATACTTTGAGGCAATACGGCTCCTACAAAGGCATACAATCAAAGAAGGAAGAAATATGTTTGATGTAGTAACTACTACTTTTCAGTATGGTGAAAATACTGTAGAAATCGAAACTGGCGAGATCGCTCGTCAAGCAAGTGCAGCCGTCAAAGTTGATGTGGATGGAACCGTTGTATTTGTAACAGTTGTCGGACACAAGGACGGCGGAGAAGGTCGTGACTTTTTCCCTTTAACCGTCAACTATCAAGAAAAGGTTTATGCCGCTGGCAGAATTCCTGGCAGTTTCTTCAAACGTGAAGGTCGCGCATCAGAATCAGAAACATTAATTGCACGTCTTATCGATCGCCCTGTCCGCCCTCTCTTTCCTGCTGGTTTCCAAAACGAAGTTCAAGTGGTTATCACGGTTATGTCACTTAACCCTGAGGTTGCTCCTGATATTCCTGCAATGCTGGGGACATCGGCTGCATTAGCTGCATCTGGCTTGCCTTTCAATGGTCCTATGGGCGCTGCACAAGTTGCTTATCTTGATGGCGAATATATTCTTAACCCTAGCCAAACTCAATTAAAAGCGTCTGATTTAGACCTAATGGTTGCAGGTACAGAGAAAGCCGTGCTAATGGTTGAGTCTGAGGCAAAAGAGCTTTCAGCAGAAATCATGTTAGGTGCAGTTGCATTCGGACATGAGCAATCACTTGTTGCGATTGATGCGATCAAAGACTTCGCAGCAGAAGTTGGTACAGAGTCATGGAACTGGCAAGCACCAGAATCTGACACAGCCCTTGCAGAGAAAGTAGCTAATTTATGTGAAGCACAACTAACAGAGGCTTTCCAAACAGCTGAAAAAATGGTGCGTTACGGTAAAGTAGATGCTGCATTAAAAGTTGTGATGGATGATCTTCGTCCAGAAGGATCGGAAGAAAGTGCTGAGACACCATCAGAAGCTGACATCAAAGAAGCCTTCAAGAAATTAGAAAAGAAGATTGTACGTGGTCGTATTATCTCTGGCGAGCCTCGTATTGACGGACGTGATAACACCACAGTACGCCCTATCGAAATTCGTATTGGTGTATTACCTCGCACACATGGTTCCGCACTCTTCACTCGTGGTGAAACTCAAGCATTGGTTGTTACTACGCTTGGTACAGCACGCGATGCACAAACCATCGATGCTCTGACAGGAACTTACAAAGATCACTTCTTGCTTCATTATAACTTCCCTCCATATTGCGTTGGTGAGACTGGCTTTATTGGCTCACCTAAACGCCGCGAGATTGGTCATGGTCGTTTAGCGAAGCGTGGCGTTCTTGCGGTTGTTCCTAATCATGAAGAATTCCCTTACACAATTCGCGTTGTTTCTGAGATCACAGAATCAAATGGTTCAAGCTCAATGGCAAGTGTTTGCGGCACATCATTATCACTCATGGATGCTGGCGTACCAACAACGTCTCCTGTTGCAGGTATCGCAATGGGGTTGATCAAAGAAGGTGATGATTTTGCTGTATTGACCGATATCTTAGGCGATGAAGATCACTTAGGTGATATGGACTTTAAAGTAGCTGGTACACGTAATGGTATCAATGCACTGCAAATGGACATCAAGATCGACGGCATTACTCACGAAATTATGGAACAAGCGCTAAACCAAGCACAAAGCGCTTACAACCATATTCTTGATGAAATGCATAAGGCAATTGAAGCACCTCGTGGTGAAATCTCTGAGTTTGCTCCTCGCTACCTAACGATGAAAATCAATAAAGATAAGATTCGTGAAGTTATCGGCAAAGGCGGCGAGACCATTCGCGGTATCGCAGACGCAACAGGCGCACAAGTTGACATCAGCGATGATGGCAGCATTAAAATATCAGCTGTTGATGGTATCGCAGCTAATGCAGCTAAGAAGATGATTGAAGATATTACTGCGGAAGCTGAAGTAGGTAGAATCTACGAAGGTAAAGTAGCTAAAATCATGGACTTTGGTGCATTCGTTACTATCCTTCCAGGCAAAGACGGTTTAGTGCATATCTCTCAGATTAGTGATGAACGTGTTGAGAAAGTGACAGACTATCTTAAAGAAGGCGATATAGTCAGCGTTAAATTACTTGAGATTGACCGTCAAGGTCGTATGCGTTTAAGCATGAAAGAAGCAAAAGCAGATGCTGCTTCAAGTGAAGAAACTAGCTCTGATGATGAATAATATCATTGTATTTTAGTTTGATAAAAGGCTCCCTTGTGGAGCCTTTTTTACGCCTGCGTACAGGCAAAATAGGAAAAAAATAATATAACTTGGAGTTTAATTTTTTCTACGAGGATGCCAATAGTTGTGACATCAACACTGCTCCAGAAATTCCACCCAAAGATGCTAAAATCATTAGCCAGAGCTTATTAGCAAAAAAGGAAGACTCCTCCATTACCAAGCGAAACTTACTGCCATTTGGATTATTTACGCACAATAGAGCTTCAATCAATTCACTCAAAGAACTAAAGCGATCACTCGCTCGCAATGACAAACCTTTTCTGAATATATTCCACTGATCATCACTCATCATCCCACACCTTACCGCTTGGTACTTATTAACCAATGCCTGAATACTATTCTCACCACCATAAGGATGGCTACTGTAAATAAGCTGGTAGGCAAGTAATGACAAATTAAAAACATTGTCCTCAACGGTTATCTCGCGTCCAAAACAAAGCTCTGGGCTGGCTGTTATTGCCTCTTTATTCGGTACCATCTGAAAGGGAATAATTTCTCGTTTTATTAGCTCATGTTTTGCCGCAATAATCGCGCTATCTAACAAATACAAGTACCCTTCCTTACTAATATAGATAGAATCAACTTCTATTCTTCCATGCTGCATATCGACAAGAGCCAACTGTTCCAACATGTCTTTCAACTGAACCAATAAGAATGCCGCTTGCTGATAATCTATAGAAGAATTTTGGCGGTTTAGATATGATCTCAACATCTCCCCTTCTGGAAGATCATAAATTAATACTTTTTTACCCTCATCCAAATCAAGAAAGCTCATTGTTGCCAAGAAATCGACGGTGTTTTGCTTTTCTAAATACCCCCGTAAAATATCTATCGATTCCAAGCTATTAAAATAATAAGGTAGCTGCTTAACATAGACAGAAGATGTGAGCGTGCCATATAACTCAATCAATTTACTATCGTCACTACACGAGATATTGCCTGTAGCTGTTTCACAAATTACCTCACCCAAATCAAAGAACATATGATTATGATGTTCCGTCAATCGATTCGATTCACAAGATACTAAAGTCACTTAAATACACCTTCAATAAATATTAATGAGTCACTCACAAGAGCTGATGTCATGGCATTTAACGCTACAAAATCAATAAAAGGAGAAGCAGCCACACGGCTATAAATAAAGTAGATAGCCGCACCTAACAACATACTGACAATAAATATGCTACTTCCCTGTATTACATTTTTAAACCGTGCAACCAACACTTGCCTATCCCCACCCGTCCTTTAATCCTTTAAAAAGTAATTGAGATAAGAGCAACTATCGATTGCAAACGGATAAACCGATTATCTTTATCGATAAATGCACCTTTTACCCTTTATAAATATTACTATGTATAAAAAAATATCATGAGAGTAAGTACTGCCCCATACCAGTGGATATCGTTTTGACTTAGAAAATACGTTAAAATGGAGTAATTATTATAAAAGGGTGAGACCAAGAGAGTTCCAATGAAAACTTATATGTGTATCGTTTGTGGCTTAATTTATGAAGAAGAAAAAGGCTGGCCTGAAGATGGCATCGCACCTGGTACTAAATGGGAAGATGTACCTGACGATTGGGTTTGCCCTGATTGTGATGTAGGCAAGGATGAGTTTGAGATGATGGAGATCTAGCGCATGGCAGGTCATAGCAAATGGGCTAATATCAAACATAAAAAAGCGGCTAATGATAAGAAACGCACTAAAGTTTGGACAAAAATCATTCGGGAAATTATGGTTGCTGCTAGAAAAGGGAAAAGTTCTAATCCTTATACGCATCCTCGCCTACGCTTAGCCATTGATAAGACCCTCGCTGCCAATATGACTAAAAACACCATTGAGCGTGCTTGCAAAAGAGGCGCAGGTGAAACAGAAAACGCCAATTACGAAGAAATTCGTTACGAAGGTTATGGGTCTGGTGGTATTGCAGATATTCCAGATGAGGTTTTAGAGAGCATCCATGATTAGAATTTTGGGTATTGATCCAGGCTCACGTATTACAGGCGTGGGGATTATTGATAGCGATGGTCGCCATAGCAAGCACGTCTTCAGCACTTGCATCCGCTTAGGCAATGCGTCTTTTCCTGAGCGGTTAGGTGCAATTTATCGTCAACTAGAGGAGATCATCATAGAGTACCAGCCTCAACAAATGGCGATTGAAGATGTCTTTATGGCTAAGAACCCCTCGTCAGCCTTAAAACTTGGACAAGCTCGCGGTGCAGCAATTTGCGCCACAGTGATGAAAAACATTCCTGTTTTTGAATACAGCGCCCGCGAAGTCAAACTAGCCATCGTCGGTAAAGGCAATGCAGACAAAAGCCAAGTCCAGCATATGGTTAATATTTTATTAAACTTGCAAGGTAAAATTCAGGAAGATACCGCAGATGGGTTGGCGATAGCATTGAGTCATGCACACACAGGGGCTATGAAAGCACGCTTAGAAGCAGCTAGGAAAAGATATTAATATACTAAATGCTATCTCTATAGCCGCATCCTTCGACTTCGCTCAGAGAACAAGCCTCCCAAGGGTGCGGACGTTTACCATACTTAAATAACTAATATCAACCGAGCTTAAAGCTCAATCTCTAAAAATTCTTGCCAAACTTCATCAGGTTCCCACCGTTCCAAAATAGGCATTTTGATAGTCTCAGGTGATAAACTCAAAATACTGCATTGATAGTGATAAGTAAATGCTGATGCTCGCCAGTTATAGGCACAATGTACCCAAACTTTCTCACCATCTAACATTGCCATTAAATTTAAAAATAGCGTTAAATGTTCTCTAGTCGGCGCATCGAATGGCACTGGAATATGAAAGTAATTCATCCCAGCCTCGCTGACTAAACCACCCTCTTCATACAAGGCATCGGTTGAATCATGCATTGCCAAATTAATCACATGCTTGAATCCAGCCTCAGCAATATCATCAAACTGCAAAGGCGTCGGTTGCCCTGATGATGCCAATCTCTCATTAATCGAAATATAATTTAGACATTTAGTCTCTAAACTCTCAGCCATACTAATCATCCAATAACAAATGAATCCAATGCTTCACTGGCGTTTTTGTCCGCTCTTGTAGATGTGTTTGGCAGCCTATATTTGCAGTAACAATCATTTCTGGTTTATTAGCTTCTAAATTAGCAATTTTATTATCACCTAACTGTGATGATAGCTCGGGTTGCAATATGGAATAAGTACCCGCAGAGCCACAGCATAAATGCACATCTTGAATAGGGTTTAATTGATAACCACAGCCCGTTAAGATTTTTTCTACGACGCCTGTGATTTTTTGTCCATGCTGCAAAGTACAAG
Organism: Leucothrix mucor; assembly: GCA_015663245.1. GTDB lineage: Bacteria > Pseudomonadota > Gammaproteobacteria > Thiotrichales > Thiotrichaceae > JAGLBW01. Next base: position 6,291 of record DQSN01000003.1, on the reverse strand, counting down.
GTGGATGCCAGCTAATTGTCTTAGGTGTTTTAGCGGTCAGAGCGGTATAGTTTTCAGTGGCGATAACCTCTGCTATATCCTTACATAAATCGGCAATACGGCGGGCTTTCTCAGCATATTCATTATCATGCTGTAAATAATGATAATAGTCTTTAATCATAACTCCGCAGCCACTTGCTGTTGTCACAATTGCCTCGGCTCCTGCTTCTATTTCTGACCACCATGCGTCGATATTACGCTTCATCATCGCTATTGCACTGGCTTCTTTGCTCAAATGCAAGTCAACCGCACCGCAACAACCTGCTTTCTTGATATTTAGCAGCGTTATGCCTAATTTATCCAATACATTAGCTGTTGCACTATTAATATCAGGCGACAAGGCAGGTTGCACGCAACCGTCTAATATCAACATACGCCGCTCGTGCTGGCTTTGAGGCCACTCCCCTTTTGCAATTTTTGCAGGCATTTTACTGCGTAATTTTTTGGGTACAAAAAGAGAAAAGGCACGCCCTGAACCGAGCAAAAGCTTAAAGCGCCCTCTATAAGGCAACGTATTTGATAATGCATCACGTACAAAACGCTCTTTGAAAGGGCGCTCAGTTTTTTCTTCGATAAACTTTCGCCCTATTTCCAACAAACTGGCGTATTGCACACCTGATGGACAAGTTGTTTCACAGTTGCGACAGGTTAAGCAGCGATCTAAGTGGCTACGCGTTTTTTCGGTAACTTCACCACCTTCCAACATCTGCTTTATAAGATAGATACGACCACGCGGTCCATCATTTTCATCACCTAATAGCTGATAGGTGGGGCAAGTCGCATTGCAAAAGCCACAATGGACACAACTGCGTAGAATTTTATCCGCCTGTTGACCTTCGGGTGTTTGCTTAAAATCATCGGTTAGATTTGTTTTCATTGCTTATCAAAGGTCTCGGTATAAACGCCCAGGATTAAAAATATTCTGTGGATCGAGTTTACGTTTTAAGCTTCTATGTAAGGCAAATAATTCAGGCGCTAAAATGGGAAAAGGTGGAACTTCTGGCAATAGTTTTTGACCTGTAAACAAAGTCGCATAACCACCATGCTTTTCAGCGACTCCCCGTACAATATTCGCAGGTACATTACTACTAATCCAACGCTGCGCACCACTCCACTCAATGAGTAAGCCCCCTTCAAAACGTGCAATAACAGGAGCACTAGCAGGTAATGATAACCGCCATAAAGGCTTAGTCACCTCACTAAAAAAATCATGTTGATGATTACGAATAGACTGCCAAAAAGCGGGAGCATCTTCCAATAAAGTCGCCGCAGGCAATGTCTCGAAGTTCTGCTTAGCAGCATTTAGAGTAATCGCAGTGCCTGACAAACGCACATACAACTTATCCCTATACCACGCCGTTGCCGTCAATGGAAAATGCTGCATACGCCATTGCTTAAAATAAGCCAACGACTCCACTTGGCTAGCCGCTATCACAAAGGTTATTTCCGCTTTGGGTTTAGGTTGCACCCGTAAAGAGACGCTAAGAATAGCACCCAAGGTTCCCATTGAACGCACCATTAAACGTGACATATCGTATCCTGCCACATTTTTCATCACCTGCCCGCCAAAGTGAACAATCTTGCCATCACCGTTGATAATATCCACACCCAGAATGGCATCACGTATTGAGCCTGTATAAGCACGTCGTGGTCCTGAGATACCTGCCGCAACAACACCGCCAATAGTACTTTCGGCATTAAACTGCGGCGGCTCAAATGCTAGCAGTTGTTGGTTTGTGACAAGCAGTGCCTCCAAATCTTTCAAGCGTGTACCTGCACGCACCGTAATAGCTAACTCTGTAGGATCATAATCAACAATCCCTAGATGATTCTTCATCTTCAAGATATTAGATGTTTCGGTTATCTCACGACCATAAAAAGACTTACTGCCGCCGCCACGAATAACTAATGGCGAACGCAAATCAATTGATGACTGAACTTGCTGTTGCAACTCAGCACTAATGTCACGATCTGGTATCGTGCTAGATATAATATTAAGAGCCATAAAGGTATTTAGAAAACTAAAAACGAGGGATTTCAGGGTGAGGAAGTTCGCCATTATGCACATGCATAGCACCTAACTCCGCACAACGATGTAATGTCGGTATTGCCTTACCAGGGTTGAGCAATTCATAAGGATCAAAGGCATATTTGATATTATGGAAATGCGTTAACTCATCTTGATTAAACTGCACACACATTTGGTCGATTTTTTCGTGACCAACGCCATGCTCACCTGTGATAGTGCCGCCCATTTTGACGCATAATTCTAAAATATCCGCACCAAAACGCTCGGCAGTTTCAAGCTCTCCTTCTTGGTTTGCATCAAATAAAATCAAGGGATGAAGATTGCCATCGCCCGCATGAAAGACATTAGCAACACGCAGACCATAATGCTCGGAGAGTGCTTTAATATCAGCCAATACTTGCGCAATATGTTTACGCGGAATCGTACCATCCATACAATAATAGTCAGGCGACATACGCCCTACCGCAGGAAAAGCTGCCTTACGACCTGCCCACAACTTAGCCTTATCTTCTGTTGATGATGCCATCACCACGCTGCTTGCATTAGCCGCCCTTAAGGTGTCCGCTACGGTGCTGACTTGCTCATTTAACTGCTCACTTTCACCATCCAGCTCACATAACAAAATCGCTTCGGCGTCCAGCGGATAACCCGCATGGGCAAACGCCTCTGCCGCTTGAATCGCCAAAGAATCCATCATCTCTAAGCCCGCAGGAATGACACCCGCAGAGATAACCGCCGCCACGGCATTACCCGCATCTTCGATATTATCAAACGCTGCCATTAGCACTTTTGTTTCAGGTGGACGCGGCAGGAGTTTAACCAACACTTCGACAATCACGCCCAACATGCCTTCGGAGCCTGTTATCAACGCTAATAAATCATAGCCTGGTGTATCCAAAGTATTAGAGCCTAACGTGACAAGATCGCCATCTACCGTCACAATTTTAACTTCTAAAACATTATGTACTGTGAGTCCGTACTTTAAGCAATGCACCCCGCCAGCGTTTTCGGCGACATTACCACCAATAGAGCAAGCGATTTGAGATGACGGATCTGGCGCATAATACAAACCATAAGGCGCGGCAGCTTCTGAGATTGCTAAATTACGCACTCCTGGTTGCACCCGCATGGTCATATTTTCGTGATCGATATCAACAATTTGATTAAAGCGTGAGAGACCAAGAATAATACCTCCCTCATGGGGCAGCGCACCACCAGACAAGCCCGTACCTGCTCCACGTGCCACCACAGGAATACGTAAACTTTCACAAACACGAATGATTTTTCGCACTTCTTCAATCGTCTTGGGTAAAGCTACCGCTAAGGGTAGGCGCTGATAAGCCGACAGCCCATCGCACTCGTAGGGTTTTAAATCTTCTTTAACCGTTAGCAAGTATTCCTCTGCAAGAATCTCTCGCAAGGCCAACAGTAAGTTTTTATGTGCTTCGGGGGAGGTATTCATAGATGCGACATTTTATATGGATTTGTTATGAGATACACTAACAAAATCATTATTAAGCAGAGTAGAATATGACAACATCTGTATCACAAATATTTGCCATTATGATTGGCGGCGCAATTGGTGCTGCTATGCGGTTTATAGTCTCTAACGGCATTTACAAGCTATTAGGTCGTGAATTTCCTTATGGTACGCTAGCGGTCAATGTTATAGGCTCTTTTTTGATGGGGCTACTCACTGTTGTACTACTTGAGCGGGGTGATTTTGATCCCTTAATTAAACTGGCTATACTGGTCGGTTTTTTAGGATCATTTACAACCTTCTCGACCTTCTCGATGGACACTTTAACACTCATCAATGAAGGAGCTTTGAGCCGTGCTTTTTTAAATATGATCAGTAGTGTTATTGTTTGCGTCACTGCTGTATGGCTAGGCATGATCCTAGCGAAACAACTTCCCAACTAAAAACAAAACTTTACAATAAAGAAAAAATAATATGTTAGATATAAAACTATTAAGAAATGATCCCGAAGCAATTGCTATTGAGCTAAAGCGTAAGGGCTATATTTTAGACGTCGAAAAATTTGTGCAACTCGAAAATACCCGTAAAGACTTGCAAGTTGCCACCCAAGAACTCCAAAAAGAACGCAATACACGCTCCAAATCAATCGGTCAAGCAAAGGCAAAAGGCGAAGATATTAAGCCGCTACTCGCAGAAGTAGCCGACCTTGGCGACAAACTCAAAGCAGGCGAACAGCAATTAACCGAGTTGCAAGCCGAAATTGAAAGTATCGTTATGGGCATCCCTAATACACTACATGAGTCTGTGCCTGAGGGTTTAAGTGAAGACGACAATGTAGAAATAGCCACATGGGGCGAGCCAACAAGCTTTGAGTTTGAGCCTAAAGACCATGTCGATTTGGGCTTACCAAACGGCTGGATGGACTTTGAAGCGGCGGCTAAATTAACAGGCTCACGTTTTGTCGTCATGCGCGGACCAATGGCGCGCATGCACCGTGCGCTAACTCAGTTTATGCTGGATACGCACTCTATGGAGCATGGCTATGATGAAATTTACGTTCCCTACATGGTCAATGAAGACAGCCTTTATGGCACAGGGCAACTCCCTAAATTTGCAGAAGATTTATTCAAGCTAGAAGATGAAGAGCGTGATTTCTACCTGATACCCACCGCCGAAGTCCCTGTCACCAACCTAATTCGTGGTGAAATTCTAGATGCTGACCAGCTACCCATGAAGTACACCGCACATACGCCCTGCTTCCGCTCAGAAGCAGGTTCGTATGGACGCGATACCCGTGGCTTAATTCGTCAACATCAATTTGAAAAAGTAGAGCTGATTCAATTTGTAAAACCAGAAGACTCTTGGGACGCTTTAGAAGAACTACGCGGACATGCAGAAGCTATCCTGCAAAAACTAAAACTCCCCTATCGCACCGTTATATTATGCAATGGCGATACAGGCTTCTCTGCAAAGAAAACCTACGACTTAGAAGTGTGGTTACCAGGACAGCAAAAATTCCGCGAAATATCATCTTGCTCAAATATTGGTGATTTCCAAGCACGTAGAATGCAAGCGCGATACCGCAATCCTGAAACGAATAAGCCAGAATTTCTACATACACTGAATGGCTCTGGTTTAGCGGTAGGTCGTACTCTGGTTGCTGTTATCGAGAACTATCAGCAGGAAGATGGCTCTATTGTTGTACCTGATGTGTTGCGCGGATATATGGGTGGAGTGGAAATACTAAAACCTTAAAACCAATGAAACCCTTGACAAAATCAAGGGTTTCAATCTAAGAGCCTTAAAATTAGGCAATAAACTTAGTCGATAAAAATCAACTACCTTTTAACATCACATAAAGTTGATCTTTCAAATGAAGGCGCTCTTTCTTCATTTCCTCAACTACCTCATCCGACGGTGTTTCTATTTCTTGCTCAACACGCTTTAAAGTATGGCTTAGTTCGTCATATTCTTTAAATAAACGCTGAAAGTGTCCATTAGATAGTTTTAACTCATGGATTTGATCGTTAAATTCAGGGAATTCATGGTGTAAATCGTGGGCTTCGCCAAACATTGTCTCTCTCCTCTTTTTAATAGAGTTTAATGATATAACAGCTTTGTTCTTGACGACTTAATCTATGTCAGTGATACATCATTGGAGGTCGATAATGGCAATTTTGTAGCTTGTATGAAGTTTACGGAATACAAGGTGGCAAGTGGCTTCGATTACCCCGTATTTCGCTGTGCTGCATACAGGTTACACTCTCTAACATAGCACCTTATCCACTTCTTGCATCAGCCGATGAGTTTCGGTTAGTGCAACAATAATTTGCTGATAGTGTCGAATATCTTCAAAGCTCAATTTACGTTGTTTACGATCTTTTAGCCATTTCTGTGCAGGTTGATAGCCACCGATGTAAAACTCCCACGCTTGTAAAGGCACATTCTCAAAATACTGTTTGTCATTAATCCATACTTTACCGTGTGTATCAGATGTGGCTTCGTAGCCAAGGCTGGTTTTGGTGATTTTGCGGGTGATAATATTGTCGCCCGATTCGGGGTAACTGCTAATAAAGTCATCCAACGCGGGGGATTCCATTAAATGTAGCTGGCGAATCTCCCCGCCCAGTTTCACCAAAGCCCAGAAGGTTTTTGGCTTAGGATAAGGCACACGCGGAAAGTCGGTTTTAAGGAATTCTTTGTATTTATCCCGATAGTTGGGGCTGTGTAAAACAGCGTAAAT
>DQSN01000034.1 GCA_015663245.1 Leucothrix mucor | reverse complement strand
TTGTTACGTATTGCTGCACCTAAGCATATTACAATTTCAAATACAAAAATTCATAGTAGCCATAAGCATGGTATTTATATGCAGCGCTACGTGAGTTATATAACCTTTGAAAAGGGGGAAATTAAACACTCAGGTAACTCTGCAATCTATATGGAATCAGGGACTCGATATAATCAGATAAAAAATTCTTATTTTTATAAAAATGGTTATACCAATTATAAGCGGGATAAACGCATGAGGATGCCTAAATTTCCAACGGGTGAGCGGGAGGCTATCGCGATGGATTCTTCAGCTTATAATAAAATAATCGGCAATACGTTTAGAAATAATGGTAAAGGAGCAATTTTTCTGTATAAAAATTGCTTTGAAAAATATAAAAACGAAAGACAACTACCTCGCTTCCAACATAGTAATTACAACAATATTGAAGCAAATACATTTATCGATGAGCGTTATGGTGTATGGCTAGCATCACGACAAAGCAAGCAACTATCCCGTTTTAAATGTGGTGACCCTCTTATGTATAAAAAGAGGGGGTTATTTGGTAATGAGAAATACTATAACGATTACGCAAAAAATAATCGTATCATCAACAATATCTTTAAGGATGTTCTTCAAGGAATTGTTGTAGAGGATGACAATAATCGTTTAATTGCTAATAAATTTAGCGGCTCTTCAAGTGTTGATATTCTTGTAGGGACACCTTATCGCTCTAAGGCTAAAAACCAGCCCGTAATGGGGACGATACTTGAAGGAAATAAACGAGAAAGTATGAGCTTGAGACTTAAATTCATCGCTGGTTCTAAGCCTTAGATTTGTATCACATCGCCTTATACAATAAGTCCCAGACCCCATGACCAAGTTTCAACCCTCTATTTTCAAATTTAGTTAAAGGGCGATAGTCAGGTTTTTCAGAAAAAGGCGAGTCTGCCAGACTTTGAAAATGCACGTTAGATTCCATGACCTCGGCCATGTGTTCGGCATATGGCTCCCAATCGGTAGCGAGGTGAAATACGCCATCTGTTTTTAATAAGGAATGTATAAGTTGTACAAAATCATTTTGTACAATTCTGCGTTTATTATGTTTTTTCTTATGCCAAGGGTCTGGAAAAAATAGGTGGAGCCTAGCAAGGGAAGATTTGGATATCCGCTGTTTAAGAATTTCAACCGCATCATCATTCATAACACGCAAATTTGTAAGTTCATATTCTTTAATAAGATGTAAAAGCCGTCCAACTCCAGGTCTGTGAACTTCTATACCAATAAAATCTTGCTCAGGTGCGGCTTTAGCCATTTCAGCTAGGGACTCTCCATTGCCAAAGCCTATTTCCAAAGTAACGGGGGCATCGCGATTAAATAACTTATGAAAGTCTAATGGTTGGTCTGATTTTTCTATCCCATAGAGAGGCCAAAGGTGTTCTAACGCATATTCTTGCCCTCTAGTAAGACGGCCTTGGCGTAGAACAAAACTACGGATGGTTCGATTGATTTTTTCAGGCATGATTTTTTATTCTGCTCAGTTTAAACATATTAAACCTAACTTATATCTTATTAGGCTCTGCTTATATTTTCATTTTTCAGTCTGTTTTTTCCATCAATGTGAAAAATAAGCGCATAGCAGAGCTACGCAGTTCTTTGTTAATACGAAGAGAGGAAAAATGGCAAAAAGGAGGGATAATCATCAAGTATCAACAGGATCTAGTGTAGATAGAGCCCCATTAATCGTCGCACCTTCACTCATTTCTAATTCACGATAATGAATATCACCTTGAATATTTGCACTAGACTTTAAGTTGAGGCGGTTAAAAGCAAAGATATTTCCAGAAATTTTTGAGTAAATTGATATATTACTAGCACGAACTTCCCCATTGACTTCACTATCTTTTTCTAAAATTAAGTGGCTGTTTGACTCATCTGAAGAAATGATGTTTCCCGTTACATTGCCAAAGATATGCAACACCCCAGAAAAAAATAAATCACCCGTTAGTTTTATATCAGCTCTAAGAATGGAATGAGGAAGATCATCATCTTGAAACTCTTGAGAATTAATTTTTTTCATTGGGTTCCTTATGCGATAGTCACTGAAACAGAAAGGTACAAAGGGAATAATCAGTTATCTTTATATCGTTGAAGCTCTTTAGTAAGTGTTGAAATTGTATCGTCTCGAATTTGCAAATCATCCAAGAGCACATTAAATTTTTCTTGTAAGTTATTATCTTGGGGGGGAGTGTTTTTTCCTGAATTTGATGTACTTTCGAGGCTTTCTTGTGCTGCTTTAAGCTCACGACGAAGAACAGAATTATCTTCAAAACATTTATTAAGTTGGTTTTTTAAGGCAAATTGTTGTCCTTGAGTCGCATCAAGGGTTGGATTTGCATTTGCAATTGCTTGTTTAGTTTTTAATTTATTAAGCCACCACCCTAAAATAACGCCAATAGAGATAGCAATAATTAATAAAAAGGCCATTTGTAGAATTAAAAAAAACATAGTTTTCCTTTAACAAGCTTGATTTTTGTTCGATTGTTGGCTATACCCACTTGGTGATAGAAAAACGCCATTTCATATATACCACTTATACAGCAAAATTTGGACACCTTACCCTAAGGTAGGTATAGTGATCATATCTGTCTAGTTAAGAGGGGTCTTTCAGTGAAGGCTAATAGACCCAAATTTAATAGTAATTGACGTGAACCAACTCCACAAGGTTAAAGTTAGGTAAAATGACAAGCAAATCATCAATATTTCCTAGCTCATTGCAAATGGGTTATTCCTTTGGGCTCGCGGACGAGACGCGTTTAAGAGTCGGAGAAGAATACGATGCTCTTTCCTCATGGCGTACTTTGTCGCACCATATAATTCGTTATCCTCGTGATTTACGTGCTCATACTCAAAGAATATTGCTAGGACAACATAATGATGAAATAGCTAATTTTTTACCAGGCTCTTTACAAGACTTATTTTTATCATTAGATAATGCGGGCTACCCTTTACGAAAACATTTACTGAGCTTGTCGGAACAATATTTAACAAATGAGGAGTTTTCCTTTTTCTCAAAATGGATAAAACAAAACTCAAAAAATGATAAAACTCACCACTGTTGGCAATCTGGGTCGGTATTAAGTACAGGAAGTTGCACGGGTGAGCCTCTTTTACTTCAAGAGAAAAATACTGAAGAGAAAGTGGGTTATACAAATGTTCTTGAGGAAGCCAGAGCTTGTTTGGATTACGGTCAATTAGACGTAGCACAAAAGCTATTAGAGGATGAGATATTAAAATCTCCTGAGTCTAAGGATATAGAAGAAGAATTATTAACTATTTATCAATATAGCAAGAATAGAGATCAACTTGATAAAGTCTCTGCAAAACTACTTGGGCAAGGAGTCACTCTTTCCGAAGAATGGAAAAAATGCCAAACAAGCTCCAACGCATGGGGCGAAAAATAATAAAATGGGTTGTTTTTAATGTTTAATAAATCTCCTCAAAAACCATTAATCGTGAAGTTGATGGATATTAGCAAGCAAAATGAGGCTATATTAAAATTCTTTATTTCTGGAATTGGAAAAAAAGTATTTAATATTGCAAGTAGTCCTGCTGAGATTGAAGCTTATATTATTGATTATGATTTCCCTGGTGCTCAAGCGCATTGGGATAATGAATATGCTGATTCTAAAGTTCCGAGAATTATTTTATCTACTTCAGACCCTAAAGTAGATGCATCTGTTTGGGTGGCTAAACCTTTATCATCTAAAAATCTTATTGCTGCCGCTAAGTCTATACGAGACTTGCTGATAAACTCACCACTGAGTTCTATCTCATCCCCTTCAATAGAAGATAGTGTTGAAGAGAAGATGCCTAAGATACCAGCGATGATCTCACCAAATTTAGATAAAAGAACTAAAATATCATCACCTAAAAAAGACACTTTTAATAAAAAACTACTAACTCCTTTAGTAACAACAACAGATAAAGAGTCATCTAATAATACCTCAAAAAACAATTCAATTGATCATACTGATGAAAAACAAGAAAATATCGTTAGTAAAAAAATTGAAGCAGCTCACGAAAAGGAACGAAGTCCTAAAACAAAAGAGGAAATAGCCCTAGAGGTTGAACTACGTGAAAAGCGCTGGAAAGAGCTATGTGGTAAAAGTGATGATATAGCAGGATCTAACGTACCCCGCTATATTCCTGAAAACCATTTTATAGGCAAATTAATAGGTGGAGTACGTCTAGCAAAGCAATCTCAACAGATAGTTGAGGTTAAATCTAAGCCGTATTCAGTTTTCATTTTACCCAATGAACATCAAATATTTACCGAGCTATCAACAGAAGAGACTGAATTTATCGAGTTTTCTCGTGCAAAGGTTAATATAGATGAGATGAGCTTACACATTCTAAGTAGCATCGAAACAGGGAAGCTAGAGTTGAAAATGAGCAAACAACCTAAGTGCACCCATAGCTTAGAATCTTTTCTTTGGACAAGTAGCTTATTAGCTTCCCAAGGTCGTTTACCAATTACTGTCGATCTTGAGAGAAAAACTGCATTAAAATACTGGCCAAGCTTTGCTCGTATAGAAGCATTTCCTTACAGTATGAGGATAGCCGCTTTATGGCATCATTCTCCTGATACTTTATTTCAAATGGCAGAAAAACTAGGTATTCCACAGCGTTATGTTTTTGCGTTCTATAGTGGCGCAGATGCATTGGATTTAATTGAGCGAGACCCTAAGAGAGTGAAGCAGCAGATGAAGGCTAAACCAAAAAAGAAAGGTGGCGGCTTAATTTCACGCTTATTTAAGCGTTTATTAAAAGGGGGGGGGACTTCCTGATGAGCGTTGTAAACAGGAAAATCATATTTACAGGACCAGTTGGCTCAGGAAAAACAACCGCTATTGTCTCTATTAGCGATATTCCTCCCGTAACAACAGATCAAAGTGCGTCCGACATGACTCAAAAGCGCAAGAATAATACTACTGTCGCAATGGATTATGGTGTAATTAATGTGAGTGAGAACGAACGGGTTCACTTATATGGTACTCCTGGGCAGGAGCGTTTCGACTTTATGTGGAATATTCTGACGAAAGGTGGTATTGGTTTAATCTTATTGATGGATAATACACGTCAAGATCCTTATCAAGATTTAAAATTCTACACAGGTGCTTTTAAAGACTTCATTGAAGAACAGCAAATGGTTGTAGGAATCACAAGGATGGATCTACAGCGTACACCAAATATAGATAACTACAGAAAATGGTTAGATGAGTTAGGATATTCCGCTCCTGTTTTTGAAGTAGATGCGCGTTCAAGAAAGGATGTTTCAGTACTAATACAAGGACTATTATTGTCCTTAGACCCAGGAGTATCTTAATAATGAGTAACTATGTTCCCCAGCAAGATCTCTATTTAGGTGTTACACCTGCAGGCTGTTACTATGCAGCCCAAGAAAACAAAGATGAGCCAGGACGGAACTTTTTACATAATTTACTGCGTCAATTAGAGACTCCTTTATTTGATGCAAAAGTTGCATGTGCCTATAGCGGCTTAAAGAAAAAAAATGCACTAGAATTTGTACATTGGTTGCAAGATGCTGGCTTTATCTATGGAACCGAAGATCTAGAAGTTGCTCCTCAAGAATCGCTAGATATTTTACTACAAGAAAAACTTCAATCATTATCCGATGAGGGAAAAGTAGTATTAGCAGGGTCTCAGGGCTTATATTTAGGTACAGCAGGATTTCCTCATGAAGTTGCTGAAGAACTAGCAGCTATGAGTGCTAACTTAAGTAATGTATACCAGCATCATCAATCCCTGTTGAAGGGCAACTTAGGTTATCGACAACAAGCATGGGGATTGATTGATTCATCGGGAAACAGCGAAATTGGTTTTTGGCCAATTCATATCGGTGATGACCATTTTACCTTGATAGTAGCTGGTATGCCGCAGTTTAATCAAGATAGTTACAAAGAAATCATATGGGCATTATCTACTCGCTACGATATGACATAATACTAATTACATATATATAATAAATAACGGAGGAATACTTATGCGTTCTGAAATGCTTAGCTCAATCTTAAGTGACTTGAATGGTTCTACTGCTGATATAGAAGCGTCAGCTGTACTTTCAACCGATGGACTAATGATGGCAGCAGTATTACCTGCTGGGATGGATGAAGACCGAGTAGGCGCAATGAGTGCCGCAATGCTATCTTTAGGAGATAGAACTGCAGAAGAGCTTGGTCGTGGCGCCTTAGAGCAAGTGCTTATTAAAGGTGACAATGGCTATATTTTAATGACTCATGCAGGTCATGAAGCAGTATTAACTGTTTTAGCAAAGCCAAATGCACGATTAGGATTGATCTTTTTAGATGTAAAAAGAGCAGCTGAAAGTACAGGAAAGATATTGTAAATATATCAGCAGACCTATCTTTTTTGCCATGAAAAATTATGGCAAAAGGAGCCATTATAAATCCCTAAGTATTAATGCTGAAATAAAAATAGCATTAACCAAATACTAGGGATTAATTGAGCTCAAAGGTAATTAGAAAAAATTAGCTTACACATGGATCTTGAGTAACTGGTAAATTATTCTGGCGATAAAGCTTTTCAGCTTTTTGCCGTAAGTACGTTCTAAAAGGAAGAATACTCTTTAGAATTTAGTGATACTTTGGTGGAAGTATATGATACGTGAAAAAAAAATAATGCTTATATCTAAAAGACGTATTATTCGAATTCTCTTTTTAATCCCTGCCCTTGTTTTAGGGCTGTTAGTGATACCAGCAAGCTATGCTGAAAATCAGGGAAACGCAGAGAAGGTAACTTATGGCCCTGTAAAGGGAAGCGATACATTAGGTAAAATTGTCTCCCGCAATTACTCTGGCTCAAGCTTATCCCCTCAACAAATAATGACGGGAATCTTACGAGCTAACCCTGATGCTTTTATTGGCGGTAATATTCACTTTCTCCTAAGAGACTCCACACTCCAGCTTCCTAATGAGAAATTAATCGCCACTATCAATAAAGAAAAAGCAGTTCAAACAATTAAAGAGCATTACCGTTATTTTAAGCAGGGAAAAACAGGAAACTTCAAAATACTACCCTTACAAAATCTAAGCACTGTTATTGATAAAGCTAAGGTTGTAGAAAATACCGATATAATTATTTCTTCCCAAAATGAGAAAAAAATCAAGGTAGATGAAATTGAACGACTAATTCAAAGTAGTCGACCTTCTAAAAATACCACCCAAAGCTCTCCTCAGAGTAAAGAGGTGTTGAAAGCAACTAAATCTAATAACACACAAACAAAAACTAGAACAACTAATAATGCAATAAAAGATATAGAACTTGAGTCATTAAAAATTAAAGTATCTCAATTAGAAAAGATACTCTCTAGACGTGGTCTCTCTCTCTCTGCTACAACTAATGATTCAGGAAAAATAACGGAAGAGTTACAAAATACACTCCACACACAAAAGAAAAAAATAGATCAACTAGAAGTTGAAAAGAGAAATAAAATAGGCGAGCTAGAACAGTTAAAAAACAAGATAGTAGAGCTAGAGCTATCTTTAGATAAAATGTCTCAATCACTCTCTAATACAAAAAACACAGCATCAGGAAGTGAGTCAGCTACTATTAGCAAATTAAGAGCCGAGAATAGTAAGTTACAAAAAAAGCTAGGGGTTTTACAATTAGAGCTAGATAAGAAAACTCAAGAAGTTGTAGCTCTTAACCTTGATATTAAAAATTCACGCCAACAAATTAGCACATTAGAGTCCAAGCTATTAAATACCGATAAAGAGAACGCACAACTTGATCAGCAAATAGCGGCAATGGAAGCAAAGCTGGCAAAAATCAGACAAACACCAGCAAGTGTCGTAGGTACTACTACAGAAGGTGGTTTGAATATATCTCCTTGGGCTTGGTTGTTACCTGCTCTATTTTTACTTTCAGTACTGGGGTATTTATTCAAACGATCTTTTTCGCAATCAGAGGGTGTGCTTGTAACAGAGCCTGTAAGAAGGCAAGTTCAAAAAGAGAATGTAAATATTGGCTCCCAAACTAGCCTTGAAAAGGCAAACTATAATAAACCCAGTATTCCTGTGGAACCAGTCCCTGATATTATTGCTTCTGCTAGTGAAGAAGAATCAATGGAGGCATCAATTAAATTGGATATAGCAAAAGCTTATATGGATATGGATATGTCCGATGCAGCAATTGAGATATTGGAAGAAATTCCTGATGAAGGAAGCCAGAAACAGTGTGTAGAAGCAAAGCATCTTTTGGATAAGTTGGCAGCCTAATTTTCAATCAACTATCCATAAAAAAGGCCAAGCAATTTTATTGCTTGGCCTTTTTTTATGATCGAACCTATACACCACTAAAATCACAGCTAAGTGATCACTAATTACCATAGAGAGGGAAAAATACATCAATAATCTGAACTAAATATCTTGCTCTATAGGGAGTAGGCAATAATAAATAAAAGTGAATAGATGCTTAATACCCCTCACTCTACCAATATGATTTTTTGGAAGAGCTTGCCCATTAAGGTATGTATTCAAATAACTAACAATAAAAGTGAGCTCTCTTGTTATTGAATTCTTATTCCTTAGGCTGGGAAATAAAATGATTAAAGCAACAAAAAAAAATATCACCTTATTATCAACGATGCTGATGGGACCTATTTCCTTATCTCTACTGATTATCTCTGTGTACCTCATTCAGCCAAAAGTTGAAGCAAAACTGACTTCAAATGTAAAGTCAGTTTTGGAAGAAAATAATATTTCAGCAAATATTTCTTTTTCAGGACGGGATGGAATTCTAAAAGGAGATGTTGCTAGCCAAGAAATAGCAGATCAGGCAGAAAAACTATCACTAGGAGTATTCGGTACACGTGTTATTCGTAACCAGCTAACTGTACAAGAGCAAGGAGAGACGCAAGCTAAGGTTGATATGCCAAACCCTAAAGCGACTATTAAAGAAAATACCCCCCTAATAAAACCATCTCAGGAAATAAACAAGGATATACGAATGACCATGTTACCTATAAAAAAAGAAGATGGTATTTCGGATATAGATAAAATAATGGCTAACATGCAACAAGCGGCTTTAAGCAAGCCCAAGTATAAACCAGCAATATTAATAGAAACTAAAAACGTAGTAAAAAATGCAGCATTGGCAGTCACAAAAAGTATTGTAATAGCTGATGAATCTAGCGAGCCAAGTGATAGCTCCGAACCTATTAAAAAGCAAAACAAACCAGAAGTTGTTATTGCTATATCAACTGATAACGGTATGCCAGTGCTGGTCTCTGAAAAAAGTCAAACAATAAAAAACAGCCCAAACACAGTGCTAGGTATCATTGATGATTTTAATTCTTTCTTATCTCCTCAAAATGAGAAAAGAATAGTAGCAAAAAAATCCACACAAGAAAGTACTAATAGGAATGGGAGTCCAACAGTATTAGAAAACATTGATCTTTCATTAATAAAATTTTCCAAAGATTCAGCCGTGTTATTGCGTGAATCACATGTCACTTTAGGTCAGTTAAGTGAATCAATTAAAACCTATTATCGTGCACCAATTGATATAGCTAGCTATGCTGATAACTCTGATATTGCATATGCTAGAGGCGCAGCCATACGAGACTACTTGGTCAAGCAGGGAATCAACAGATCAAAAATTGGCGTGGCAGGTCACACGATTGCTAAAGGGATGGAAAATGTAGAGTATATTAAAATTAATGTTAGACCATAATTATGTCTCGGTAAGAAGCGACCCAAAAAATATTTGGCGCAAAATTAAATAAGCTGTTGTTAAAATTTCACCAAATAGCATTGATCACCTATAATCCCAGCTCTTATTTATAAAATAGATTAAATATGTTGATTTTTATACAAAAGACCTCGCTTTGGGTTCCTATCAAAAAGCTATTAATCCTTTATTTGGGCTTAGTGTCTATCTTTTTTCTAGGGAGATTAGGTCTATTTACGCTGTATTACGAGCGTATTAGTCAGAGTGGGACAGAATATTGGTGGAGTTTTTTATATGGACTCCGCATGGATACCATCGTGGCATCTTTATTCCTGTTGATTCCTGCGATGATTTTATTGCTACTGCCATCGGCTTTGCGAACACTGGGCAATATCAGCTTACGACTGTATTTCTTATTGATTTTTCTAGCCGTGATTTATATCGAGAATGCGACGTTTCCCTTCTTCGCAGAATTTGATGTTCGGCCTAACGCATTATTTATCAATTATTTAGAATATCCAAAAGAAGTCTTAGCCAATATCTGGGCAAGTTACAAGCTAGAAATTTTTATTAGCAGTGTGATGCTTGCAGT
>DQSN01000185.1 GCA_015663245.1 Leucothrix mucor | reverse complement strand
TAGTAGTGCTTATTGCAGGTGTTACTGGATGGGTAAGCTTAACTTCAGATGTTTCATTATCACTACAAGCTGTCGTCAGTAATATGAGTAGGCTAAGGAACCATAAGTGAGTCATTGGTGTTGAAAATATATGCTTGTTTGGCATTGATAAGTTCCTTTTTTGCTGGTGATTATAGTTATGCTGGCTATATGAATTATTGATGAGATCTTAAGTCTAGTCCAATAATGCTATCAGTGCTTTAGCCGCATTAGATAAAGTACGTTCTCGATGCACAACAGTACCCAACTCACGGTGCATTTTTAATGCGTCTACTTTAACTTCAACTACATTTTTATCAAGCATGGTACGTGGCAAGGCGCTCCAACCTAAGCCAATGGAAACCATCATGTGGATTGTTTCAAGGTAGTTAGTTTCTAGTACAACTTTTAGTGCGCCTTGTTTGCGAATAATCGGTTCTTCGATAATGGTGCGTGTATAAGTCCCTACAGCGGGTAAAATCGCGCTGTGCTCCGCTAGTATATCCAGTGTTACATTTTCTTGTTTCGCCAGTACATGGTTAGGTGAAACCGTAATTACCAAAGAGTCATCCCACAAGGGAGTGAGTTTTAAGTTTTTAGATGATTTTAAGGGCAGGGTGACAACGGCTAATTCGTAGTTACCTTGTTCTATCTCATGGCATGCATCTTCGGAGTCCATAAAAGCAATATCAAATTGAACTTGGGGATACTGCTCGGCATACTTTTTAAGAGTTTTTGGTAGTCGTCTAAGACCAATATGATGTGAGGTTACCAGTGATAAATGCCCGCTGATCTCACCGCTTAAATCATCAATGGCTTGCTGTGTTTCTTGGATATTCTGTTTGATGCGTTGCGCGATGGGGTAAAGTGCTTTGCCTGCTTCATTAAGTATGATTTTTCGCCCAATACGATCGAATAGTGGCTGACCTAAATCTTGCTCTAATAGAGCAATGCGCTTACTCACGGCAGGTTGGGTAATGTAGAGAATCTCAGCCGCACGAGAAAAGGAGTTTTTATCGGCAACAGCTAGAAAGGCGGTGTAGTTTTTTAAATCCATGAATAATAACTGAACTTCATTTGATGGCAGGAGCCATCAATACAGGGTTACAAGGCAATAGAACCTCATAACCAGAGAAAGCCTATTGTTTATTATGCCCGCTTACATGAGCATGTAGAGGCTTAGTATCTTCAAACATTTTTATCTGTTCATCACTTGCTTTAGTTTGATGTTTTTCTTTCCACTCCTCAATCGACATGCCATAAATATGCTGCTGAGCCTCGGCGTAATTGATGTCTTCGCCTAAATCATTGCCTGCATTCATATACCATTTACTCAGGCAGTTTCTACAAAATCCTGCTAGGTTCATAATATCAATATTTTGTGCATCGCTACGACGCTGTAAATGTTCGATAAGCCCACGAAAAGCAGCGGCTTCCATTTCAGTTTGTGTTTTTTTATCTATCATTTGAATGTACAGTTAATCGTTTTGATTTGAGGGAAATTTAAGTTCATAACACGCTTGGTATTATTAGCAATTTGCTGTTTACCTAAAGACTTTGCCGCACAATACTTTACGCGTAAAGCATCAATAATAGCAGGCGTTCCTTGGTGATGTGTAATGGTATAGTCGGCACGGTTAAAGGCTGCTAGATAGGCTCCACGCGTCATGTAATATTTAGCAATATTCACTTCCCCTTGCCCTAGTGAATTCTTTAAAAAGCGCATTCTTTGGGTGGCATCTTTGGCATATTCACTGTTTGGATAGCGCGTTAGCAATTTAGAAAAATCATGGAAAGACTCTTTTTGGCGCACATTATCCAAATCAGAAAAACTACGCGGGAAGATTTTATCAACGATACTTCCGCCACGATTAAAGTTAGTTAAGCCACGTAAATAAATCGCATAATCCATTTTTGGGCTGCGAGGATACATACGCATATAACGGTCAATGGTATCTAAAGCGGTGTCTGCTTCATCGTATTTATAATAGGCAAAAGCAGATTCAAGTAACGACTGTTGAGCAAAGCGACCTAGTGGATAACGAGCTTGTAAAACTTCATACTTTTTGATCGCTTCCCCATAGTCGCGATCTTTTAGCGCAGCTTGTGCATCTTGAAATAATTTATTCGCAGAGTAGCCCTTTGTAGTGTCTTCTTTTTTTTGCGAGGTGAAGCTGGAACAAGCGGTTAATGTCAGCATTAAGACGATCGATAGAGAATACATCCAGAATTTCATGGTATTACCTTTATAATTTGAGTTGTTGATAGGTATTTCACTGATAATAAGTAATTGAACGGTTAATTGTACATGATATTAGGCTATTATCCTACGCTTGGGCATTGAAGCCCCTTTGCAAATTAACTTCGCCAAACCTACGGAAAATTATGACAGACGAAACACCTATTTTGTTCGATGTACCTTATGAACGGGCTGGTTATAGAGTAGACCAAATTGCTGCAGAATTTTGTCCTCAGTATTCACGTAGCCAATTACAAAAGTGGATTAAGTCAGGAAATATTCTTGTCGATGGTAAGCAAAGAAAAAATAAGGATAAACTAGCGGGTGGAGAGCAGGTGAGTGTACAACCCGTCGTGGTTGAGCGCACCGACTCGCTTCCCGAAAACATAGCTTTAGATGTGATATACGAAGATGATCATGTATTAGTTATCAATAAACCAGCGGGGCTAGTGGTACATCCTGGTGCGGGTAACACGCATGGCACACTAATGAATGGCTTACTAGCGCATAATGATGGGCAGGTGAACTTACCGCGTGCGGGTATTGTGCATCGTTTAGATAAAGACACCACTGGTTTGATGATGGTGGCTAAAACGCTAGAAGCGCATAACAGTCTCGTTGAGCAGCTTCAGTTGCGAGAAGTAAAGCGCGAGTATCTAGCTTTGGTTTCTACGGAAGTTATTTCAGGTAATACCATCGAGGCTAATATTGCACGTAGCGCACGCGACCGTAAAAAAATGACAGTCTGTGATGATGCGGTTGGCAAACATGCGATAACGCATTATCGCATTGAGCAGAAAATGCCTAATTTTACTTTGCTGCGGGTAAACCTAGAAACAGGACGAACCCATCAGATACGCGTACATCTGAGTTGGAAACACATGCCCATTGTTGGCGATAAAACCTACTCAGGACGCTTAAAAGTACCCGCAGGTATTGATGAAGAGCTACGGGTGAAAATACAAAAATTTAACCGTCAAGCTCTGCATGCTACACGTTTGACGATTACCCACCCAGACTCTGGCGAAAGAATGTCGTGGGAGGCGCCTATGCCTGATGATATGCAAGCAATGGTTGATGCTTTAAGTCAGCTTGAAGATTAGCCATGCCTAATGTTCCCCCTGAGTGGATCATTCCTGATTGGTCAGCTCCAGAGAATGTAAAGGCAGTGATGACCACCCGCCAAGGGGGTAGTAGCCAAGCACCGTTTGATTCAATGAATCTAGGTGATCATGTGGATGATGATTTAGTCGCAGTTCAACGAAATAGAGCCAGCCTCAAAGAGCGATTAAATCTGCCAAATAATCCACTGTGGCTAACGCAAGTGCATGGTGTAAGCGTTGTAAATGTAGATGATATGCGTGGTGTAACACATTCTGTTGAAGCAGATGCCTCGGTGACGCATCAAGCGGGTTCTGTTTGTGCAGTGATGACGGCAGATTGCTTGCCTGTACTTTTTTGTAATACTCAAGGAACAGCTGTTGCAGCAGCCCATGCTGGTTGGCGTGGACTAGATGCAGGTGTTTTGGAGCAAACTGTAAAATCACTCAATAGTTCCAGCGCAGACGTTATTGCATGGTTAGGTGTTGCTATTGGTCCTGAAAGTTTTGAAGTCGGTAGCGAAGTACGAGAAGCCTTTATTGCAAAGCAAGCTACTGCCAGCCAAGCTTTTATACCATCAAAAAATGAAGGAAAATGGTTGGCCAATATTTATCAGTTAGCTCGATTGCGATTAGAAGCTATGGGTGTAACTAAAATATACGGCGGCGGTGAGTGTAGCTTTAAAGATAAAGCACGCTTCTACTCCTATCGACGCGAAGCTAAAACAGGAAGAATGGCAAGTGTAATTTGGATGGATTTACCTGTTTGATTTGCTAAGTTTTTTTTCCTAAATATTATTATTGGAATCCTTGACAGGTTAAGGGCTCCCGTTGTTTTTAAATTGTGGTAAAGGCGACAAAACGGTAGCTCATTAATCTACTTCAGGTCTATTTTTGTAATATCCATAGGTAGCATCATATCACTGGTTCGGCACTATTCTCAAAACATTGCCACTATCCGTACCTACATAAATCCAGCCTTCTGGGCTCTGTGAAAGAGAGCGTATACGCTCATTAAGCGCACCCAATAAGCGTTCTTCTCCAGTATCATCACCCTGATTATTTAAGGTAATGCGATTTAAGTGTTTGAGCTTTAAAGCACCTGCGAAAAGACTGCCTTGCCAGCGGGGAAATGCCTTTCCTGTATAAAGTAGTAGGCTACTTGGAGCGATTGAAGGTATGTAGACTTTAATAGGATCCTCCATCCCAATCTTTGAAGTACCTTCGCCAACAGCGATGGGGCCCCAATACTCTTTTCCGTGGGAAACAATTGACCAACCGTAATTTTTACCCCGCTTGATAAGGTTAATTTCATCACCACCGCGTGGACCATGTTCTATCTCCCAAAGTCGTTTGTTCTTACGATCGTAAATAAGACCTTGAGGGTTGCGATGACCATAACTCCAAATTTCAGGTAGAACATTTTTATTGTTTACAAAGGGATTATCTTTAGGCGTTTTTCCATCTAAAGAAAGTCGTAGTAGAGAGCCAGAGTGAGTTTTTAGATTCTGCCCATTAGGTCGGTGCCCACGATCACCAATACCAAAAAATACATGGTTCTCATTATCAAAAGCGATACGGCTACCATAATGTTGTCCTGCGCTAGAGCTGGATTTTGTGATGAGTAAATCTTGCCATTGAGTAAGTTGCTTGCCTTTCAATCTTGCTCTGGCAAGGGTTGTAGCGGCTTCATTATTAGGACTTGGTTTGCTATATGTAAAATAAATCCAATCACCTTGTTGATAACTGGGAGGAACATTTACATCCAACATACCACCCTGAGCAGCCGCAAAAACTTTAGGTGCGCCAGATAGCAT
>DQSN01000089.1 GCA_015663245.1 Leucothrix mucor | reverse complement strand
TAGACTGTCGATGATCATAACATCATCAGGACGTAGGGATAGTGCTTTGCTAATTAAAACTTGAGCCTCGTCTAACCTATCGGTATCACTAGCTAACATATATCCGAGAGCATTTAAGGTGTTAACGTCATCCTTGCGTTGCTTTAGTACAAAACGAAAGTCAGCTTCAGCCTTTGCGATATGATGAAGCCCTTGCTCTGCGATGGCGCGACTATAATGTATGTCAATATTATTAGGGGTTAGTGCATCAGCTTCATTATAAAGCTCTAGCGCTTCCTGATAATCATGTTGTTCTAATAACAGTGTAGCCTCAATGGTTAAGAATTTTGATTTGATAGTGTCAATTTTTGATGAGGATACTTTGTTGTGCAACCACTCACGAGCTATTTTTAAGCCATGCTGTTGCATTAATAGTTGAGGGATTCGGCTCTGGGCACTATTGTACAACTCCCCATTTTTCACTCGCTGATATTCATTTAATGCTGAGTCTAACTCATTGCGTGATTCAGATATCTCAGCTTTAAAGTGATGTGCTACTCCTTGATATTTTTTTGACACTATCAAACTAGGAATATATTGCTCTGCTTGGCTGTATTCTTGTAAATCTAAATATAAAGCAATTAATGCTTTAGTAATTTCAAAATTATTGGGGTGTTTTTCACTTAGGCGTGCCAGTACCGTAGCTGCATCCGCATTACGTTGGTCCAATATTAATAAGCGAACATACTCTAATAAAGCGACATCTGTCGTTGTTTGAGATTTCATCAAGGGAGATAAAACTTGCATTGCTTCATCGTTACGATCTAGTTTATATAAAATTTTACTTTTCAGTAATAATGCCCGCTCTATTGCTTCGCCTTCAAAGGTTGTTATTACAGGGTTAATTGCCGATAAAGCTTTTTCATAATGACCAGCTCTAAATGCGAGAGATGATAATATTAATTGTACATCCGAGGCAGTGGGTTCAAACGCCTGATAATGCTGATACATTTGATAGGCAGCTTCAGAGTTTTTCTCTGAGGCTAATAATACGCCAACGGTTTCAATGCCATTTTTTCCTTGTTTGTCTAACTGGTTTTGTATGTCGTGCAGAAGATTGGCAGATTCTTCATATTGTTGTTGGCGTAATAAGAGCAGCGCAAGATATTGACGGGCTTCTAGTGATTTAGGTTCTAATATCAGCCAGCGTTTAGCCGCGATGATAGCTTTGTTGTGTTGCCCTGAACGTGAAGCAATTTGTGTGGCTCGCTTTGCAATAGCAGGATCATCATTTTGCATTGCTACCGATAAATAATGCTCTAAGGCGCGTTTATCATCGCCTGCTTCACTGTACAACTCTCCGACCATTATATTATAAAACTGCTCACTAACAGGGTCGTTTAGCCTTGCGGGGCTGGGGTTTAGTAAAGAGAGTGAGTCACTGCTCGAACATGAAACTAAACCTGCTAAGATGAGAACTAAAGGGGCTTTTTTAAAATTCATAAACACTCATTATTTTTAATTAATTGATAGATACAAGTTGGTGAATCTATTTATTTAGGGGGGTAAATGTAAATAGTCAACTTTGCAACACTTGATGCTTGTAAAATGAACTAAACCATTAAATAAGGATAGTCGATCCAAATGAAACTAACTAAATTACAGTTAATTGGTTAAAAAACATCTAAATCATATGGGTTTTGTCACTATCAAGTGCTTCGAAATGCAAATAGTAAGGGGATCTACTAGTTTTTTCTGCCTTAAAGACTGATTAGACTTGTATTATCATATGGCGTATCAGAGAATCCATACTCCCAATAATCGCGGAATAATCCCTCTTCATGTCAATTGTAGTTATCGGTGTTAATCATAAAACTGCTCCTGTTTCACTACGAGAACAGCTTGCTTTCTCGCCTGAGAAGCTTATTGACGCACTTACTCAAGCCAATAAAATTTCAGCGGAAGGGATGATATTATCAACCTGTAACCGTACTGAGATTTATTTCACTACTGATAATAATAGTCAAATAAAAGCTATTATCAACTGGTTGGCTGAATATCACCAGCTTAGTGAAGATACACTATCCCCTTATTTGTACATACATACAGAAGAAGATGCAGTACGTCATACCTTTCGTGTTGCTTGTGGCTTAGATTCTTTAGTGTTGGGTGAACCTCAAATACTTGGGCAATTAAAAATTGCGCTTAAGACAGCCTCGGATAATAAAAGCACAGGACGCACCTTAAAGCGTCTGATGCAATTTGCATTTTCGACGGCAAAAAAAGTACGCACACAAACAAGTATTGGTTCAAATCCTGTTTCGGTAGCTTTTGCTGCTGTGAATTTGGCAAAACAAATATTTAGTAATCTCGAAGAGCAAACTGTTTTGCTTATTGGTGCAGGTGAAACTATCGAGCTGGTTGGTCGGCATATTCACTCAACGGGGGTGAAAAAAATCATCATTGCTAATCGCAGTATTGACAATGCAGCAAAGCTTGCTAAACAGTTTGATGGTCAATGTATTGGTTTGGCAGAAATAGTCAATTATCTGCCTGATGCTGATATTGTAATTTCATCAACAGCCGCCCCTCTCCCTATTATTGGTAAAGGTACGGTTGAAAAAGCGCTTAAAGCACGTAAGCACCGTCCTATTTTTATGGTTGATATTGCAGTGCCGCGCGATATTGAAGAGGCGGTAGGGGAGCTGGATGATATTTACCTGTATACCGTTGATGATCTTCACTCTGTTATCGAAGAAAACCTAAAGTCACGTCAGCAAGCAGCAGAAAAAGCAGAAGTAATGGTGACGGAAGAGGTCAAAAATTTTTCGGAGTGGTTGCAAGCACAAGACCAAGTCAAATTGATTCAGAGTTATCGCACTAAAACCAATGATATTAAACAAGAAACCTTGGACAAAGCACAGAAAATGCTAGCTAATGGAAAAACTGCGGATGAAGCTTTGCAGTTTTTAGCTCATACACTAACTAATAAATTAGCGCATGCACCCACTGCTGCTATGAACAAAGCGGCACACAGTGGAAATATTAAATTATTACAATCAGCGACTAAGTTATTGGGTTTAACTAAGAGCTAAGGACTCAGGATTAAATAAGTGGCGGAACTTAACATCGAGTTTTTGTTTCAGATTGGATAATCTAAAGAGGCGCATAGTCATTCTACGCAACGATT
>DQSN01000200.1 GCA_015663245.1 Leucothrix mucor | reverse complement strand
GGCATTGAGACATAATTCAGGTGGAACTTTAAAAAACAATGAGGGAGTTGCAGTACCCGCCTGATGAATAAGGCATTGAGACAAGTTAGCCCTGAACAAAATCAGACAGAACAAAGGTTGCAGTACCCGCCTGATGAATAAGGCATTGAGACGCCGCATCCCTATGAAGATCATTAATCTTGGCTGGTTGCAGTACCCGCCTGATGAATAAGGCATTGAGATTAGTTTATTCAAACGTCTGTATTACCTTCACAATACAGACGCTCCGAGTAGCAAGTCTATTACTCCCCCAGCATATCAAAGGCATTTAATGATTGAGATAAGTCAGACCATTGCCTTTTTGTAACAGGATAATAATCAAAATAAGGGGCGTGTTCAGGGTCGATAACGTCATCTTTAAAACGATGCTGAAAATTATTTGGCAAGACATGAAAAGGAACCGAACGTGCTTTAGGTTCTACTATTCTGTTGCTCGTTAATAAGGACTCAAACAAGTCTATCAGTGCACTGCTATAAGAAAGTTCGGGATAAACTTCGGAGGGAATAATAAAGACGTAGCCTTGCTTTTCACTGTATAAATGTTTTCGCAAAATATAACGTAATCCCTTTAAGCCAAATGCTTTTTCCATTTTTACAATGTCTTTAACAGTGAACTCTTCACCATAAAAATCGGGGCGTAAATAATCACGTTGTTTCGATTGAACCCCATTCGTAAAACCCACTAAAAATATAATCACATCGACCATTCCCCCCAGTAAAAAAGGCGCATAGTCCGCGCTACTAATAGCAGTTTCATTTTTTACTAACAAAGAGTTTTCCGCATTGCTTGCTATTTTGCTATCAGCATAAACGTAGGGTAATAGCGCCTCACGCAGTAATGTTGGTATCGATAAAAATACCTGCATAGCGCGCGCCATGACCTCTTTGTCATTATGTGAGTCAAATAACGTTATTTCATTCAATACAGGAAGTTCTTTCAGGCTAGATAATAATGTTTTTGTTGCTCTACTGATTTTATTATCAGGACACGAGATAGTGTGCTGACGAGCTTGCACCCATAATCTGAGGCGAGCCTTGCCTGTATGTTGTTGCAAATCGACTATTGCTTGATTAACAATACTACTTTGTCGGTAGCGATTTATCCGTGAGATAACCTCATTCATGCGCTGTTGTACTACATCAACCGTATTATTTTCAGGGGAGTAACTTTGCTTAATTGCCTTCAGTGTTGTCAGGTCCTGATCTACTTTTGATGATAATAAAGCAATATCCTCACTCATGTGGGCAAACAAGCCTGCCTCTTCTTCGCGTAAATCACGACGTGGGCCTTTTCCCGCAGGGGAGTCATCACCACAGGTACGACCTTGACGGCGCTCACGTTGCGCTGTCTCCTTGGAATAAATTGTTAGACTTTTTGATGAATGCTGAATATCAATAAAACTGTCATGATAAATATTAGCTTTTAACAGGGCATTACTTAACTGTGCATCAAAATTAAGCTGCGCAAAATTATCGGCCTGCATTAACTTGTAATAAAAACTATAAGAGAAAAAGACACTCACCGACATGGCGATCATATAAAGAACCACCCACATCAGCTTGCCACTCCAAGAAATGCCACGACTGAGATTATTTAAGGCAACGATTAGCAATAATTGAATTACAACGACAATGATGGCCAAAAAAGCCATTTCTCCGCGAGATAAACCAGATTCCCCCGTTGAAACATAGTTCGAAAGACCATCGAAACTGGTATAAAAAGATATAACTGAGAGAGCCACAATAATAAAAACATTAAGCCAGTGGCGACGATCAAGCAACGCAAAATGCTTAGTATTAAACAAGGTAACCATGATAAACCCTCAGTAAATGGAAGTAATGGGTCATCCTATACGATGCTTTAGTATCATATTGCTTCGGCAAGCTTGCCAATAAAAAACATTGTCTTTCTATAAAACATCACTCCTTTAGAAATATTTTAGCAAGCTTGCCATTTGTTTGTTAATACAGCATTAATGTCATAGTATTGCTCAAATCATTTATTGGAGTTTTTTGTGAACCCTCCCAATCTTCCTATTTCTATTTACTCTTTTACCTTTAGGGCATTACAGCCTATTGTTAATACAGATTTTTCTGCCAGCCTATGGCATGGGCAATTTGGACGGGCTTTACGAGAGACCGTAAAATGTGTACAGCCTCATTCTGAGTGTAAACAGTGCATGTTGTTACACCATTGTGACTATGCTTTGCTATTTTATGGTGCGCGTCCTAGTAATACGAAAATAATGCGCAAGTATGACACTATCCCTGTTCCTCATGCATTTCATGGCGAGATTACCCAGCCAATGAAAATTCAAAAGAACGCGTTATTCTCAATTAAGATGAGCCTAGTTGGTTCGACCATCAAAAAACTTCCCACTATTATTGAAAGCATGGAAAATATGGGCAGGCAAGGCTTTGAGAAGCAGCGTTTTAAAGCAACGTTAAACAGCGTTTCTATACAGCATCAAGAGGGAGAAGAAGAATTACTCTACGCCAATGGTTTACTCCTTTCCCTAAGTAAAGAGTACACGCCTATTATCCCTAAATGCCCTTCTCTAGTTCGTTTACAGTGGCGCACCCCTTATCGAGATAGAGCCATTAAGGGCAGACAAAAGCCGATGACATTAAATATAGCCAAACTGATGATGGCAATTATTAGGCGTATTTCTTTGTTGCAAAACTTCTATACCAGTAGCCCATTAGAAACTGATTTTATCCACTTAAAAGAGCTATCAAAAAAACTAGAATCATCCTGTCTCACACAGTCATTACTCTTTTCTCAACACCGTCGATATTCAGCCAAACATAAAGCCCACCTACCGACCTCTGGTGTTCTTGGTTATCTTGATTTGTCACTTAAAGGTGTTGAAAGCTTATGGCCTTACTTGTTTTTAGGACAGTTTTTAAATGTGGGGCAAAATGCCAGCATGGGGTTTGGGC
>DQSN01000164.1 GCA_015663245.1 Leucothrix mucor | reverse complement strand
TTAAGGGCTGGGTATTATTAAATCGTCAGTCCTATACATAAATAGTGGAGCTAACAACATGAAAATAACCATCATCAGCGGCAGCCATCGACAAAATTCTCAAAGTGAAAAAGTAGCCCGCTATATCCAATCCTCACTGCTTGAAAACAAACTGGCTGATGAAGCTGAAATTTATAGTCTTGCAGGAAATCCATTGCCACTATGGGATGAATCTATTTGGGAAGGCGACGAAGCGTGGCAAGCTATTTTATCACCCGTTTCTAAACTCCTCAGTGAAAGTGATGCTTTTGTCGTAATTGCCCCTGAGTATCACGGTCAAGTGCCTGCGGGCTTGAAAAACTTCTTCCTTATGTGGAAAGCAGAGCTATCACATAAACCTGCGATGATTGTAGCGGTATCTTCTGTTGATGGCGGAGCATACCCTGTTGCCGAGCTACGCATGAGTAGCTATAAAAACAACCGCCTTTGCTATATTCCCGAGCATGTTATCGTGCGTAATGTTGAATCGATTTTAAATGATAAACCTGAGGATAATAACCCAGAAACAGATAGCTACTTTCGTGAACGCATCACATGGACACTGGGTATTTTAAAACAATATGCCATTGGTTTAAAATTGGTAAGAGACAGTGGTGCAACGCAAACTGATAAGTTTGGTAACGGCATGTGACTTTATTAGGGCGGTTTTTGTAGTAGGAGTGCTCGTACTCAGCCCAGTGTTATAAAATCCCGAAATATTTGTACATCTTTAATCACTATATGCTTTTCTTCGATGATGATATGACCACTCTCAACTAAGCGTTTAAAGGTGCGAGAGAGAGTTTCGGGCTTGATGGAAAGGCGTGAGGCAATCACATGCTTTGGAGCTGTTAGATCAATATCAACAGAACCTTCTTGGCTCGTTACATCCTTTAATAAGTAGATGCCTAAACGGTGAGCTGCGTTATGCAAGGTCAACCTATCTACCTCACCTAAAAGGCTGTGTGTTCGAGTGCTCAAAGTCATCATCACCGCAAAACAACTATCAATTGATGATTGTAGCTCTTTAACATAAGCGGCAGCATTAATTCTAAAAATAACGCTATCGCGAATGGCAAAGCAATTAACAGGGTAACCTGAAAACTTTCCAAACACTGCTGCCTCAGCAAAGCTATTGCCATTATTAATAATTTCAATTACTTTCTCGTCACCCTCTAAAGACAGGCGAGTCAGTTTTAGCTGTCCTTTTGATAGTACAAAAAAATCAGTAACTTTTTGGTCTTGCTCAAATAATTGTTTATTAGCAGATAAGTTTAATACTAAAGATTGAGCGATTACTTTATCAAAACTACTGTCAGACAAATCAACAAACAAACGTTTTGTGCGTAGTTCTTTCTTTTGATATTCGCTTAATTGCATAGTATATCTCGTACCTAGTATTGAGTTCTGATAATGGTGGGATGATTGCTTGTTTGCCTTATTCTACATGTCTTAGATGATCTCGTAGATTTTTTTTATGCTCGGACAGGCATTTCTGAGCCGTTTTCAATCTTAGCTTATCTCTTGCCGCTCCTACATGAACTTAAAGTGAAATATAGAAAGTAGCTAAAACGACATGACGATAATATAAAAAGGACAGACCTTTTAAGCAGAAAATAGCCCAATTCATCGTTAATGGGATGCAAAACAATTATTCAATGGGTACTATTTAATCATCGTTAGAAATACAGAAAAGGAACAATAAAAGTAGCATGGTTTGCTTGAATATTAATAATATTTATCGCTATTAAACTATGTTGTACAACATAGCTATAAAATAGATTTCCCCCCCTGCTTAATAATCTGTTTTATAACAAAAAACTTGAGATTTACAGAAATTTAAATATTACGTCAATTATTTGGCAATTTTATAAATTGTCAGGTTTTTGATGTGGCTAAAATATGAATATATTTATAGAAATATAAGTAGGTAGATATAATTAATCCAACAAAAAGTGTGAATAATATTTTTTGATATTTAAGGCGTTGCTGAGAACTAAATTAGTTAACAATAACGTGGACGATCGAAAAAAACGAATAGATATTAGATTAATTTGTTTAAGCAATACCACAAAGCAACACAAAAATGAGTGTCATCATTCATTCATAATGATTTTTCTGTTGTTAGCCCCTAGAGTCCTTTGTGGACTCGCTATTCACACATAAAAAGTTCCCCCTAACTTTTAGTGTGATCTTCAAGCCAGACCTTGTGTCTGGCTTTTTTTATGCCAAAAAATATAAAATGATAAGAGCATACAGACACAAACGTATGACTAGCTAGGCTATTTTCAGCCATTCACTCCATCAGACAGAATGATTAAATACACTTAAACTGATCCCCCCATTTATGAACAACAAAGACATTAAGCAAGCAGGCTTAAAAAGTAACTCTCCCTCGTACTAAAATTCTAAAAATATAGAAGCGACAGAAACACGTCATATGAGTGTAGAAGAGGTCTATCAAGAATTGCTAGATGATGATGCAGGTGCTATCGCGCTAGCAACTGTTTATCGTGCGCTCACTCAGTTTGAAGCGGCAGGCTTAGTTATTCATCATGATTTTGAGGGCGGTCAGACAGTTTTTGAGCTGGATGATGGTGTGTTTAAGTACGGGAAAGTTGTTGAGTTTCATGATGAAACAATTGAACTGCGTTAACGAGAAGTCGCCAAAGCATATGGTTTCAACCTCACAGGTCACTCTTTGATACTATAGGGTGATTTTGAAGATAGCGACGATTAATAATAATGAAATATAAAGACCTGCGAGACTTTATTGCCCAACTCGAAAAACAAGGTGAATTAAAACGCATCACTGCCGAAGTTGATCCCTACCTTGAAATGACAGAAATTTGCGATCGTGTCCTGCGTGCTGAAGGTCCTGCCATTCTATTTGAAAACCCCAAAGGGCATTCTACCCCTGTACTTGCCAATCTGTTTGGAACGCCTAAGCGTGTTGCAATGGGCATGGGCGAAGATTCTGTTGAAGCACTACGTGAAGTTGGTCGGTTATTAGCAATGCTAAAACAGCCTGAGCCACCCAAAGGTATGAAAGATGCATGGAACTCACTTCCCATCTTTCGCAAAGTTTTGGATATGGCGCCAAAAAAACTTAAACGCGCTACTTGTCAGCAAGTTATCATCGAAAAAGAAGATATTGACCTTGCTAGTATTCCGATTCAAACCTGCTGGCCAGATGATGTTGCACCGCTGATTACGTGGGGATTAGTCGTTACCAAAGGTCCTAATCAAAAGCGTCAGAATTTAGGTATCTATCGTCAGCAGGTGATAGGTAAAAATCGTGTGATCATGCGTTGGTTATCACATCGTGGTGGTGCATTAGACTTTAGAGAGTGGCAACTAGCCCATCCTGGTGAGCCATTTCCGATAGCCGTTGCATTGGGTGCAGATCCTGCAACCATTTTGGCAGCCGTCACTCCTGTGCCTGATTCTTTATCCGAGTATGCTTTTGCGGGTTTACTACGCGGTTCGCGCACAGAAGTTGTGAACTGCATCGATAAAAATATCGACCTGCAAGTCCCAGCTTCTGCTGAATATGTACTAGAAGGCTACATTTACCCTGATGATATGGCTCCAGAAGGGCCTTATGGCGACCACACAGGTTATTATAACGAGGTTGATAGCTTCCCTGTTTTCACTATCGAACGCATCACTCATCGTAAAGACCCTATTTATCACAGCACCTACACAGGTCGCCCACCCGATGAACCTGCTATTTTGGGAGTGGCTCTTAACGAAGTTTTCATTCCCATATTGCAAAAGCAGTTCCCCGAAATTATTGATTTTTATCTGCCCCCCGAAGGCTGCTCTTACCGCATGGCAGTAGTCAGCATGAAGAAGCAATATCCTGGTCATGCTAAAAGAGTGATGTTGGGAGTTTGGTCTTTTTTACGTCAGTTTATGTACACAAAATTCGTCATCGTCGTCGACGATGATGTGAATGCGCGTGATTGGAAAGATGTAATTTGGGCGATGACAACTCGCATGGACCCAGGGCGAGACACCACTATTATCGAAAATACACCTATTGACTACCTTGATTTTGCCTCGCCTGTATCAGGCTTAGGCTCAAAAATGGGTTTTGACGCAACCAATAAATGGGAAGGAGAAACCACCCGTGAATGGGGGGTGCCAATAGTGATGGATGAAGACGTGAAAAAACGCGTAGATGAGATGTGGCCAAAACTGTTTAAAAATGAATAGAAGCTATGCCTTATTTTTCGCAAGATTAAAGAGATTTTCTAGTCAAACCTAAATTTGAAAGCCTTGACTCTGTCAAGGCAGTACGCCTAGGAGCAATCTAGAATGATAGGTATTGCGAAAATTTGACTGATTAGAACCTACTTGATGACCAAATGAGGTAAATAGTTGTTCCCTTTAACGAATTCGCAGTAGCTTATTCCACTCTCGGTCAGGCTCCTCGGCTTTGACTAGGCTCAATTAAGCACTAAAACTCACATCAACCATTAGTGAGTCAGACACTTTCTCAAAAGCATCTTGCACATCCTCGGTTGTTACGCCCTCAGGAAGTCCCAACGTGATTTCTGCATAGAACAAAACCTCATTGCTCATCGGAGCAGTACGTTGCTCACTTTCAAGTTTTTCTATGTTTACATTTAAAGCAGTTAGTTGCTTGGTGATGTCATGCACAATACCCGAGCGGTCGGGACCAAGTAGCTCAAATGATAATGTTTCTCTTACTGCTGCTTTATCTTCATTTCCACTTTGCTTGATTAAAATCTGTAAATTATCGCCTTGTAAAGCAAGCAACTCTTGTGAAAGTTTCTCTATTTGATCTGCACTGATTGAAATACGAGCAAGTCCCGCAAATTGCCCGCTCATTTTCACCATGCGGCTATCCTGCCAGTTACCATGATTATTTTTAACGGCTTTAGAAATGGATTCAACGAGTCCAGCACGGTCGGCGCCAAGAATTGTGATGATAAGAGAGGTTTGCATGATAATTCCTTTTTGTTGTTATCTGGAGTCCTAGGTTTGACTAGGCAGGTTTAGTTCACTGGAGTAATAATAATCTACTTTGAGAGTTTTTGTGGCTAGGAATGAATATTAAGAACTTCTGCTCTTGAACTTTCAGTCCTTATCTTCTCTTTCTAGTGCTCTGTTGTTTGGTAGGAGGTTTCTTAAAATTAGTTTTCCCGCGTCTCTTCTTAACAGGGATACGATGATGTAAATCCCGTTCGGCCTGTCGCGAGCGGTGCGGTTTAGTGCTAGTAGAGTTGGAATAAGGCACAAGATGTTCGTCGCCACTGCCAATTAAATCACTACGTCCCATTTGCTTTAAAGCTTGTCGTAATACGGGCCAATTTTCAGGATCGTGATAACGCAGAAAAGCTTTGTGTAATTTGCGTTGTTTGCCATTGCGGATGATCGAAACGCCTTCCGCATCCCTAGTCACTTTCTTTAAAGGGTTTAATTCAGTGTGATACATCGCCGAGGCAATCGCCAGTGGCGTTGGCATAAAGGCTTGTACTTGATCAGGTTTAAAATGATTTTTCTTTAGCCACAGCGCTAAGTTCAACATGTCCTTATCGCTAGTACCAGGG
Organism: Leucothrix mucor; assembly: GCA_015663245.1. Taxonomy (GTDB): domain Bacteria; phylum Pseudomonadota; class Gammaproteobacteria; order Thiotrichales; family Thiotrichaceae; genus JAGLBW01. The sequence continues at coordinate 2,707 of DQSN01000164.1, read as the reverse complement.
TGAGAAGAGATAAAATAAGGGATTAAATATTGCTCTTTTCCAGCCTGTTTCGAGTAACGCTCAAACAGTTTTTTAAAGCGATGATAAGAGCCAATTCCAGGTTTCATCATCTTCGATAAAGTATCATCCTCGGTATGCTCGGGGGCGATTTTTAAACGTCCTCCTACATGATGTGTGACTAACTCTTTTATATAGTCAGGATCACGCACGGCTAAATCATAGCGTAAACCTGATGCAATAAAGATGCGCTTAACGCCTTCTATTTTGCGGGCGCGTTTATAAAGCTTGGTCAGCGGCTTATGGTCGGTATTGAGATTAGAGCAAATCCCAGGATAAACGCAAGATAAGCGACGGCAGGATGATTCGATCTTAGGATCTTTGCATTGTAGGCGATACATATTCGCCGTAGGACCGCCAAGATCAGAAATATTCCCTGTAAAACCAGGCACATTATCGCGTATCGCCTCAATTTCTTTAATCACCGAATCTTCTGAGCGGCTTTGAATGATACGTCCCTCGTGTTCGGTGATTGAGCAAAACGTACAGCCACCAAAGCAGCCGCGCATAATATTCACCGAAAAGCGGATCATATCGTAGGCAGGTATTTTTAGGTTGCCATAAGAAGTGTGTGGTCTACGGGTGTAAGGTAGCTCGAATACGCTATCAAACTCACTCATCGACAAGGGAATAGGAGGCGGGTTTAGCCAAACATCACGATTACCATGACGCTGAATTAAAGCACGCGCATTGCCAGGGTTGGTTTCCAGATGAAAAACACGTGAGGTGTGTGCGTATAAATAACGATCTTTCACCACCTGCTCGAAAGACGGCAAGCGGATGACGGTAGTATCGCGCTTTAAGCCCTTGGGGCGCTCATCAAAATGAATAACCTGCTCAGCACCTGCGTTGGGATCAGGCGTTTTGTTTTTGTCACAATCTTGATTATTACTGGTGTCTGTATAAGGGTCAGCTTGTGGATGTTCGAGGCTGGTTTGCGTATCAATCGTGCTAGAGTCTAAGACCGTCCAGCTTTGTGGAATTCCTTGACGCATAAATGCCGTGCCACGAATATTAGTGAGTTCTTGTAACGACTCTCCCGCCGCAAAACGATGCGCGACCTCAACGGCTGCCCGTTCGGCATTGCCAAACAACAATAAATCCGCTTTGGAATAAAGAAGAATTGATTGGCGTACTTTTTGCGACCAATGATCATACTGAGCAATCCGTCGTAAGCTGGCTTCAATACCACCGATAATCACGGGGATACCTTTGTAAGCCTCTTTCGCGCGTTGCGTATAAGCAATTGTTGCACGGTCAGGGCGTTTACCCGCTTCGCCACCAGCGGTATAAGCATCATCAGAACGACGTTTTTTCTCAGCAGTGTAATGATTAACCATCGAATCCATATTTCCCGCCGCGATAGCAAAAAATAGATTGGGTTTACCTAGCTTGCGAAAATCATCTGCTGAACGCCAATTAGGTTGCGAGATAATCCCCACACGAAACCCCTGAGACTCCAGCAACCGCCCAATAATTGCCATGCCAAAACTAGGGTGGTCGACATAAGCATCACCAGTCACGATAATAATATCGCAAGAGTCCCACTCTAACTCATTCATCTCCTCGCGAGACATCGGCAACAAAGGCGCGGGGACTAAGCCCATTTTATGAGGCCAGAATTTGGGGTAACTGTGAATATCTTTCGGTTTGGAGTGCATGGAGTGAGTATACGCCTTTGTTTTGTAGATACCTATGTCTCACAAAAAATGGGTGTGTTTGGAAAAATACCCAGTGTGTATGTACTGCTATATGTCAAAAACACTGGAGTGAAAATTATGATAGCAGCGCAAGTTTTTAAATCGGGCAACTCTTTGGCTTTACGACTTCCTAAGATTTTAGATTTTGCAAATGAGGGGATGTACGTGGAAATGGTTGTTATTGGAGGTGAGTAACGTATTCGTCCTGCACAAAAGCGCAGCTTGAAAAATATTATGAGTAAGTTTTCTGCATTGCCAAATGAGTTTATGGCAGAGGGGAGAGCATCGCAAGAGCAAGCTGAGAGGGAAAGTGCCCTGTGGAAAACAATAGCTGAGATGTCATGATCCACTTTTTATACAAAAGACTTTAGCTATATCCTAATGGCAATTGATCGAATATTAGCCACGCCCTTTTTTTTGGTGCTTGGGTATAGTTTAGTCTAATGTCGCCACAATATAACTCCGAACAGGCAGTCGATTTAACAACGTCACTTTCGATGTTATTAAGGCTGAGGAAGGTCCTCCATCTAAATTTAGTGCCCGTTCAATCTCAGGGAACTCTGTTTGTAAAGCGTGGGCTAAATTATAGAGGCTGATCGGCGCGGTGCTTATTACCAGAATATCGCCTGAGCGGGTGCTGGCTATGACGGTGCGTTGATGGCGTTTGTGATTATTATTGTGAATGCCTAAAAGCCCATTGGGGTCAATAATATAAGGACCTGCCTGCATAAGAGTGGAGTATGTATTGTCTGCTTTTGTTTGTGCTAAATCACTTTTGCTTAATAGGGCTATCTCACCTGTATTTTTAATCGCTACAAATCCTGATAATTTTTTAGATATATGCGTGTTGATGATTTTGTTATTAATTTTGTAGTAGCCAATGGGAGAGAAGTCGTGGCCGAAATACCCGCCATTTATAATCACACTATTGTTATTTTTTTGCCAATAGT
>DQSN01000029.1 GCA_015663245.1 Leucothrix mucor | reverse complement strand
TGTATAATGCTGAATTTTTAGGGATGACAAATCAACAAGTGAGCCTTGAGGACTTATTGGCTACTCGTGATGAGATGATTAAGACTATTGTAGAAATGCTTTCAGGATCAGATCGTAACTTCCTGTTATCTTTAAAAAGAAGTGAGCCTGATTGGTCTCTTTTTCCGATCAAAGAGCTACAAGTAAATGTTTCAAAATTACCTGCTGTTCGTTGGAAAATGATGAACTTAGCTAAGATGGGTAAGAAACAACGTGCAGAATCACTCTCAAGGCTTGAGCAGGTTTTGTCACGATAAAAAAGAATATGATATTCAAACCCATCGAATTCGATGGGTTATCATCAGAGCATTTCTAGGTAAGGCAGAAGTAGGGGATAAGACTGTTTTTACCCTACATAAAAAGGGTACAATAAAGGTACGGTGCTCATTTTTTGCAGTTTTCGCTAAACTACGCTAAGTTACTGATTGTAAACTACTATTAACTAAATTAGATTAATGTAGGTTTCGCTTAGTTATCAGTAACTTATTGATTTATAACGAGACTCATAATCTATTGGTCGAAGGTTCGAGTCCTTCCAGGCTCACCAAATACAAAATTAGGCTTGTAGCGTTTATGTTACAGGTCTTTTTTTTTGTCTAGAATATATGCATGTATCATACTTTTTATGACTATTAGCACTTTCTTTAAGCAACTTTTTCAAGAGGTACTCGGTGTATCTTTTGCACTTTTTAAAATAATGATTCCTGTAATTATTATGGTGAAAATTCTAGAAGAGTTGGGTGTTATTGAGTATCTTGGTATTATCCTTGAGCCACTAATGAGTTTTGTCGGTTTGCCAGAATCAATGGGCTTGGTTTGGGCAACAACCTTAATGACGAGTATTTATGGTGGGATGTTAATCTTTGTCTCGCAAGCTCCAGCAGACCCTCTCACTGTTGCACAAGTGACCGTTTTGGGCGGAATGATGCTATTAGCACATGGCTTGCCTGTTGAAGTTAGTATTGCTAAAAAAGCAGGCATGAGTGTGTGGTTTTCTCTGTTGATACGAATAGGGGGAGGGATTTTATACGGTTGGATCTTATTCCAAATTTATAGCATGGGTGACTGGCTTCAAGAACCTAATCAGTTAATGTGGCAAGCAGAAGTTTCTCAAGATACAAGCATCATTAGCTGGGGATTAACCCAGTTAAAAAGCCTTTTGATGATTCAACTCATTATAATTGTTCTGTTGTTTTTTCTGAAAATACTCAAGCTAATTGGGGTTGAGAAGTTACTCGCTATTATCCTTAGTCCAGTATTGAAAATATTAGGCATTAGCAAACAAGCAACAACGATTACTATCGTGGGTATTACTTTGGGTTTAGCCTATGGAGGTGGTTTGCTGATTAAAGAAGCACAGAAGGGTGAGTTATCCAAAAAAGACGTATTTACCGCTATCGCTTTATTAGCACTACTGCATAGTTTGATTGAAGATACCTTGCTGATTGTATTGCTAGGTGCTGATCTATCAGGTGTTTTATGGTTTCGCCTAATATTCTCTTTGGTCTTTATTGCTATGCTCTCACGGCTTGTTTCTAGGATGGATGATAAAGTCTTTGAGCGAGTGTTATGTGCTAAATCGTAGTCTTTAATTTTGAATCTCACTAAACAACTTCTTAAGCCACTGTACACGTTGCTCCACCGTCTCTAGCTCCACCTCAAAATATAATTTATCTGAGCCTACTATCTTAAATTCCCATGGGCGCTTTTGTACGATGCCCATTATCTTCATCGGGTCAATATTGGGTTTTTCATTAAAGATAATACGTCCACCTTCTGCGCCTACATCTAACTTTAATACACCCAATTTTTGCGCAATTTGTTTTAGTTGTGTGACATCAAATAAGGTGTTTACAGGGTCAGGCAATAGTCCAAAACGGTCGATCATTTCTACTCGTAAATCACGTAGCTGGTCTTTATTTTCTGCATTTGCGATACGTTTATAAAGGATTAGGCGATTATGTACATCAGGCAAATAATCATCAGGAATTAAGGCTGCTGCACGGAGGTCTACGGTGGTGCGTTTTTCGCGTCCGTCTTCCTCTGGTAATTCGCCACGTTTTAAGGCTTTAACCGCGCGTTCTAATAATTCATTGTAGAGGGAGAAGCCAATTTCTGTAATCTGCCCGCTTTGTTCATCACCTAATAACTCACCTGCGCCACGTATCTCAAGATCGTGCGAGGCGAGTGTGAAACCTACGCCTAGCTCTTCTAAAGACTCGATGGCTTCAAGGCGTTTTTTAGCATCTTTTGTAATGATTTTTTCATCAGGAATAATCAAATAAGCATAGGCTTTATGATGCGAGCGTCCTACCCGCCCACGCAGTTGATGGAGCTGAGCAAGACCCAGTTTATCGGCGCGATTGATGATAATAGTGTTGGCGGTGGGTACGTCGATACCGCTTTCAATAATGGTGGTGGCAACCAGAACATGAAAGCGTTGATGATAAAAATCTTTCATGATGCCTTCGAGCTCATGTTCCGACATTTGACCATGTGCGAAACGAATATCGACATTGGGCAAGTACGATTTAAGCTCATCGGTCATTTTTTGAATGGTTTTGACTTCATTATGCAACACATAAATTTGTCCACCGCGTGATAATTCTCGTGCGCAGGCCTCTTGAATTAATGCTTTATCCCATTCTTTGACAAAGGTTTTGATGGCATGACGCTGTGCGGGAGGTGTGGCGATAATGCTGAGGTCGCGTAAGCCTGAGAGTGACATATTCAAGGTGCGAGGAATGGGTGTTGCTGTCATGGTGAGCATATCGACATTGGCACGTAGCTTTTTGAGCTGCTCCTTATGGCGCACTCCAAAACGATGTTCTTCGTCGATAATCACCAAGCCTAAATCTTTGAATTTTATATCAGCCTGTAATAATTTATGTGTGCCGATGACAATATCGACTCTACCGCTAATGAGTCCTGCCAGTGTTTCTTTGGTTTGTTTTGCAGTACGAAAGCGCGAAAGAGTTTCTATCTCAAATGGCCAGTCGGCAAAACGATCGCGGAAGTTTTGGGTATGCTGTTGGACGAGTAGGGTGGTGGGCGCAATAATGGCGACTTGTTTACCACCATTGGCCGCCATAAAGGTAGCGCGCATAGCGACTTCGGTTTTACCAAAACCAACATCACCACAGACCACGCGATCCATTGGTTGAGTGGAGCTAAGATCACTTTTAACGGCTTCGATGGCTGATGCTTGATCTGGCGTTTCTTCAAAGGGGAATGCATCAGAGAAAACCTGATATTCGCCTTCGGGTATTGCAAAGGCATGACCTTGTAATGCGGCACGACGGGCATTTATTTCTAATAGTTCAGCGGCAATATCATGAGCGCGTTGTGCCGCTTTTTTACGTACCTTGTCCCAATGCTCTGTGCCTAACTTGTGCAAGGGCGCTTTTTCAGCACTTGCGCCACTGTAACGACTGATAAGGTGCAAAGATGAAACAGGCACATAAAGCTTATCGCCTCTGGCATACTCCAAGGTAATGTATTCTTGTTCGATGCCATCAGTGGTGAGTTTTTGCATTCCCAAATAACGCCCGATACCATGCTCTTCATGGACGACAGGAGAACCTTCGTTTAAGTCGGTTAGGTTGCCGATAATCGAATCAGCATCGCGGGTTGCTTTACGACGACGGCGTTTTTGTTGTACCTGCTGACCAAATAACAAACCTTCAGGAATGATCGCAAGCTCGCCTACTTGATCTTCATTTTTTAGCCATAAGCCATCTTCAATCGGTGCAACGGTAACGCTGAGTTTACTACTGCCATCGAGGAAGTTATGCCAACCTGTACTGGTGCTAGCAGGGTATTGATTATCACGTAATAAGCCTAATAGATGCTCGCGTCGCCCCGCAGACTCTGCGGTAAATAAAATCCGTCCACCATGTACTGCTAAAAACTGCTTGAGTAGCATCAAAGGAGTTTCAGCGTGTGCTTGAATCAGCATCGAAGGCAGAGAAAAACTAGGGTAGTTGTAACTATTGTTCTCTTGAGATGGTTCTTGCTCGAAGGCATGTGTGGTGATGCGGCGAAGCTTTTCAAAATTTGCATCTAGCTCGTCACAACTTAAAAATAATTTTTCAGGCGCGAGAATAGGGCGCTCAATATCATGGCGACGTTGCTCATGACGTTCAACCACACTGGCACTGAATGTTTCAGCTGCGGCATGAGTTTCATTAGTATGAAGCAGTAAGGTTTTTTCAGGAAGGTAATCAAATAAAGTCGCCGTTTTTTTAAAAAATAACGGTAGATAATATTCAATGCCCGCAGGTGGCGTGCCATTGCCTACATTATCATAAATCTGACTACGCGAAAGATCACCGCCTAACTGTTCAGCGTAGTTGGTGCGGAAGGTTTGGATACCTTCGGAGTTGAGCGGGAATTCCTGTGCAGGCAATAACTCAATTTTATCAAGATGGTCAACGGTGAGCTGATCCTCAGGATTAAAACTGCGGATTGTGTCAACTTCATCATCAAATAAATCAATCCGAATGGGGTGATTACTGCCCATAGGAAATAGATCAATCAGTGATCCACGAGTCGCATACTCACCATGCTCCATCACCTGCGTAACATGACGATAACCCGTTTCCTCAAGTTGCAGACGCATTAACTCAATGTCTAAGGTATCACCTTTTTCCAGCAAAAAAGTATTCGCACGAATGTAATCAGTAGGCGCAAGACGGTGCATTAAGGTCGCAATAGGAACAATCAAAATGCCCTGTTGCATGGATGATAGTTGATACAGCGCTTTGAGACGTTCGGAAATTAAATCTTTGTGTGGGGAAAAAACATCATAAGGCAATGTCTCCCAATCAGGGAAAATATGGATGTTTTCAATATTGGAGAAAAAGCGGATATTTGCTTCTGCCTGATAAGCACTGTGACTATCGGCAGTGACTAATAAAATCAGCCCCTTATATTCTTGAGCTGTATTAGCAATTAGCAGATCTTTAGCACAACCATGCAACTGTCCCCAGTTGATAATGCTCTTTTGTTTATCGGGGTAGATAGGGTTGATGGTTGGGTGAGCCATTGCCAAGTGCCTTGAGAAAAAAGGGCATATTATACTAGATGTTTTGGGATGATATTTGTGTTTTATCTAAAGGATATCAAGCAATATAGTTGCTATTAATTCTCTCCAAAGTATTGCATACATAAAAATTGCCTTAGTTCCGTGCCCTTATCTGATTCTGAGCAATGCATATGTAAGCACCTAAGCAAAATTAATATATACAGAGCATAGGTTATTCAATAGTAGCCATGTCGAGTACCGTGTGATCATGGACATATTCCAGAAAGAAGTTATGCTCTTTACAAAGCAAGAGAAATTCTTCAGGACATGCTAAACGACAG
>DQSN01000141.1 GCA_015663245.1 Leucothrix mucor | reverse complement strand
CTTTGTCATGGTGAACTTGCTCAAGGTACATTAGGTGGTTTATATCCACGCCTTGCGGGTATGCCCGTTCATTACCTCACTAGCCAGATGGAAAAGTATGTAGATGGTAGCCGTTCTAACGGCTTTAGTCTGCCAATGCTAATTATTGGTGGCATCAAAGAAATGACACCTACTCAAATGAATGACGTGTCGTCTTATATTGCTTCGATTGATTTAAACAAACATTATAAGTTTAAAATCCCTAAATCAATAGAAACAGATGCAAAAAAAGGTGAAGAGCTATTTAAAGACGACTGTAAAAATTGTCATGGTAAGTGGGCAAATGGTCGCATGAAAAAGATGTCGCCACCATTGTCAGGTCAGTACCCTGAATATTTATTGCGTGAAACAAAGTTCTTCATGTCGAAAAGTCGTCACCATGACAATGATCCAGAAGATGAAACTTTTGAAGATTACTCTCAGCAGGATTTAAGAAATATTTTTGCTTATGTAACCAGCATCCCTTTTAGCCCTGAAAATGGCTATTTCAAAGCGCCTGAGAAACCTGCAACACCTAAAGCGCCAGCTGGAATGCCAAGCAGTGGTGATACAAAGTCAATTAAAATTGTTTCTGTTAAGCAAACTGTTCTTAAAATGGCATTGAAAGATGGCATGTCTATTACTGACTCTGTTGACGCTATGTTATCAAAAGCCAGTGATCATAATATGAAAAATGTTGGTCACCAGCAGGTTTCTAAAGAGCTTATTGCACGAGGCGTTAAAACAAGCCACTTAGAGATCTTCCAGTTTTGTAACCCAGAAGATGCAATGAAAATGGTGAAATTTAACACTGTGTTCGCTGCTTATATGCCTTGTAGAATAGCTTTAGTCGAAGATAATGACGGTAAGATGTGGCTAGAAATGCTTAACCTCGACATGCTAATCAATAGTGTTAGTTTACCACCTGAGTTAGAGAAAATAGCAATTGAAACCAATGGTGTAATGCTGGATATATTAACAGCTGGAGCAACTGGAGACTTCTAATTGGTCTAAACAATTCCTAAAAGCTCGTAAATAAAAGCTCCGTGTTAAGTATGTATTAACACGGGGCTTTTTTATGGTTGAAATTAATGAGAGCCAGACGAAATTATGATTTATTAGTACGCTATATTCGCGTAGAATAAAAATTCTCAGGGGAAATTATATAGCTACAAATAACATTGGGAATTCTTCATTAAATTCTGAGAAATTAATGGCATAAGAAACTTTAAATATAATTATAAAAATCTCATAACGTAACTATTCTGAGACCTTTGCACACAAAAATGGAGCAGGTCTCTTCTATCTATAATCTGAGTCCAAAAGGCTACAGCAGCATAATGGATGCAGATCTAAATCAATAAATTCAGGGGTTATTAGGTGATAAAAAGCAAATATTTGAACGTATCTAGTGGAGTATTGTTTTTAGCATTGCTAGGAGGTTGCAGTGCTAATAATGTCAAACCAGCAAAAACAAGTGTGGCACCCGTTACGCCAATAATGCCTGCAAAAATAGTAAAACAAGCTCCCGCAAAAAAAATGGATCATTTATTTGCCAATGCTGAAAAAGCCATTAAACAGCGTAAGACTCCACGTAGAATGGCAAGAAAAGCACCTCCAAGACGGCATGTAGCCAAACGCAAAGTAGCCGCGCCTCAACGACGCTACTTTAAACCACGCTCCGTTGCTCGGGTAGCACAGCATCGTCCACGCCCAAGAATGCAACAACCTAGAGTACAGCAGCCTAGAGCCTCTCAACCACAAGTTCGTCGCGCTTCATTATCAGGTGATTTTGCAGGAAACCCAAAAGCTGAACGCTTTATTAGTAAGATGGTGTCACGCCACGGCTTTAGCCGCGCCTATTTGAACGGTATTTTGAGTAATGCTCAAGCGACAAACTGGATGCGTAAGATGGCAGCAAAAGATGATCGTCCAATTAAGAGAAAGAAAAGACGCGGCGGGGCAACATGGAGTCGTTACCGTGGTCATTTTTTAACCTCTAAACACATCAATGCAGGCGTGGCTTTCTACAATCAAAACCGCGCTACTTTTGCCCGTGCTGAGCGTCAATATGGCGTACCTAAAGAAATTATCCTAGGCATTTTGGGTGTTGAAACAATTTATGGTGTCAATGTTGGCAAAAACCGCGCCATTGATGCATTAACAACAATGGCATTCAAGACCAACCGTCGTAGCCGTTATTTTGAAAGCGAGCTAGAAAGCTACATTTTGATGACACGTAGCTCGCACATTAACCCATTACAACCAAAAGCCTCATATGCAGGTGCATTAGGTCTATCTCAGTTTATGCCAAGCAATATCAAACGCTATGGTGTTGATTTTGATGGAGATGGTTCAGTCAATCTGTGGAAACCTGCAGATGCTATTGGTAGTATCGCAAAATACTTTAAAGAACATGGTTGGAGAACGGGCGAGATGGTTACTGTGCCTGCTAGAAATACAGGTGGCAAAGGCTATAGAGCCTTTAGAACAGGTTTTAAACATAAGTACAGTAAGTCACGCTTATCCCGCAAAGGCATTACGCCTCGTTATCAAAATAATATGCGTGGAAAGCTTAGTTTAATTAAGTTAAAAACACATAGTGGTGATGAGTTATGGGTAGGCGGTAAAAACTTCTATGTGATTACCCGTTATAACCACAGCACTCATTACGCAATGGCAGTGCATCAATTGGGTCAAGCAGTAATGCAACGTATCGATCCAAGTTTCCGTCGTCGTGCTGCACCTACAAGACAACAACCCGCAGCGCCACGTAATAACAAACCTATCAGTGTCGACGAGGCAATGGAGTTATTATCTGCTTCAAATGAACGTAAAGATGCTGTAATTCAGTTGCGTGAATTGCTGGATAAAGAATTTACCTCATAGGCTTTTAAGCAACACCTTAAATGCGTCATCAACCCATTTTGATGGCGCATGACTAAAATCATCAAAAAAAGCCCAAGTTTTTGCAATGTAAACAACATTAATCTTGAGCTTTTCCCTCTAGCAAGCTAAATTCCCCACCTAATTAAACTATCCAATCACCTTAACCGTGTACTTATCATGATTTCTACTGCCAATATTACAATGCAATTCGGTGCTAAACCCTTATTTGAAAACATCTCTGTTAAATTTGGAGAGGGTAATCGCTACGGTTTAATCGGAGCGAATGGTTGCGGAAAATCAACCTTTATGAAAATTTTATCAGGAGAGCTTAAGCCAACAGCAGGCAATGTCTCGATGGATCCTGATGAAACATTTGCGGTCTTGGGGCAGGATCAGTTTGCATTTGAAGAGCTCACTGTTATTGATGCCGTGATCAAAGGCGATAAAGACCTATGGGAAATTAAAGCTGAGCGTGATCGTATTTACTCTCTACCAGAGATGAGTGAAGAAGAAGGCATGCTAGTGGCAGACTTAGAAGTTAAGTTTGGTGAAATGGATGGTTACACCGCAGAGTCACGCGCAGGCGAGCTATTGCTTGGCGTGGGTATCCCGCTAGAACAACATAATGGCCCTATGAGTGCTGTTGCACCTGGCTGGAAGCTACGTGTATTATTGGCACAGGCATTATTTGCTAACCCAGATATATTGCTACTTGATGAGCCAACCAACAACTTGGATATTAGTACCATTAGCTGGTTGGAAGAGATTATCAATGAGCGTAAAAGCACCATGGTTATTATCTCGCATGATCGTCATTTCTTAAACAGTGTTTGTACACACATGGCCGATTTGGACTACGGCGAGCTACGTCTCTTCCCTGGCAATTACGATGAATATATGTTCGCGGCAACACAAGCGCGTGAACAACTACTTTCAGATAATGCCAAAAAGAAAGCTAAAATATCTGAGTTAAAAGAATTTGTAAGCCGTTTCTCTGCCAATGCCTCAAAAGCAAAACAAGCAACGTCGCGTGCTAAACAAATCGATAAAATTGAATTGGCTGAAGTAAAAGTATCTAGCCGTGTGAATCCTTATATTCGCTTTGAGCAGGAGAAAAAACTCTTCCGCCAAGCATTAGAAGTTAAAGAACTCACCAAACATTATGATGACGATCCAGCATTATTTGAAAACTTTGATCTAATGGTCGACGTAGGTGAACGTATTGCCATTATTGGCGCAAACGGCGTTGGTAAAACTACCTTTCTGCGTTGTTTAAATGGTGACTTGGAAGCAGACTCAGGGCTTATAAAGTGGTCAGAAAATGCCAATATTGGTTATTACGCACAGGATCATGCCTCTGACTTTGCCGAAGATGTTAACTTGTTTGACTGGATGACAAATTGGCGCGGCGAAGGAGATGATGAGCAAGTAGTACGCGGCACACTAGGTCGCCTGTTATTCTCCAAGGCGGACAGTGAAAAATCTGTAAAAGTAATCTCAGGTGGCGAGCAAGGCAGAATGTTATTCGGCAAACTTATTCTAAAAAAAGCCAATATCTTATTAATGGACGAACCAACCAATCACTTGGATATGGAATCCATCGAATCACTCAACCTTGCCTTAGAGAATTACGAAGGAACATTAATGTTTATCTCGCACGACCGCGAGTTCGTATCCTCCGTTGCAACACGCATCTTAGAAATAAAACCAGAAGGTATTGTAGACTTCCGTGGTACTTATGAAGAGTATTTACAAAGCCAAAGTACATAATTGAATAAAATCAAAAGAACAAAATAATATCCATCTCGATAGGTGGCTCTAAGTTAATTTAAAAGCCCAATACGATTATTTTCGTATTGGGCTTTTTTATACGTAAAATATTTTTATAAATAAGGTAACCTTAGGCATCTTCTGAGGAGGGGTAGTAATGAAAAATATTAGTTTGAAAGAGGCGTGGAGAGGCACAGCTAATTGTAGTCAGTGTACTTTGCGTAACTCTGTTTTATTCGCAGGCTTATCAGAAGGTGACTTTGAAACACTGCACAAACCCATCGATCAATTTGAGTTAGAGCCAAACACAAAAATTTATGATCCAGAAGACACACCCAAATATATGTACACCATTCGCAGTGGTTTAATTAAGTTGGTG
>DQSN01000178.1 GCA_015663245.1 Leucothrix mucor | reverse complement strand
TTTTTATAGGTCTCCCCTTTTTATAGTCTATATTTTGATAGGTGGGATATTTAAGTTAATTGGTATCCATATTTTTATATGCGCGTATAGACTATGCGAGACCTAGTTTATATAAATACTAAAGGAAAAAAGAATGAAAAAATTAATGATTATTATGGCTTTATGGATGTCTTCATTGTCTGTATTTGCTGATGCTACACATGATAAATTACAGGGTGATGTTATAAAAAAAATTAGTCCCTACAGTGTGGTAGAAACAATGGATAAATTTGAAGCGATTGTTAAGAAGAAAGGCTTTGGTGTCTTTGCACGTGTTGATCATAAAAAAAATGCACAGAGTGTTGATATGGAATTGAATGATGCACAGCTACTTATTTTTGGTAATCCCAAAGGTGGCACAGTGTTAATGAAGCAAGATATAAGTATCGCTTTAGATTTACCGTTGCGTGTTGCCGTTTATAAAGGTGCCGATGATAAAGTCTACATTGCCTATCATGATCCTGTTGCCATGGCAGCTATTTATACCTTAAAAGGTAATAAGGTGATTCCAAAAGTTAGTAAGGGCTTGGATAAATTAACCTCTGCTGCGATTGCTAAGAAATAAAGCTTTTGCCAAGTTGGAGTGATTTGAATCCAGTAAATGGTAGTGAGTTAAGCCTATAGTTTTTAGACTTGACCCACTACTATTTTTTTGCTCATTTTATAATATGGAATATCAGATTTATAAAATATAGAGCCTTCTACTTCTAGTCCAAATCGCTGATAAAAATCCACCGCGGATTCTCTCGCATCACACCAAAAATAGGTAATATTCCGTTCTTCTAGTGCTTTCAGAATAAAAGTTAGGACATTACTTCCTATGCCTTTTTTTTGGTGGCTTTTTAAAGTTGCAAATTTTCTCAACCGAGCATATTCACCTTGTAGATAAACAGATGCAACGCAAACTAATTGTTTGTCGATATACGCACCAAAGTGTATGGCATTTTCATCACCCGATACATGACAGAATTCAGGTGCTTGATTTGGCCATAAAACTTGATGTCTTATGGGAATTGTTTTTCCCCAGTCGATAAGTAATATTTGTATATTCATCCGATATGCTTCTAGAAGTATTCGTTATTTCGTTTTGTATTTTTTATGACAAGCGCCACAAGTCCCCGCTGTTTTCTTAAACTGTGCTTTTATAGCCGCTTCATTTCCTGCTTTAGCGATAGAGGATAGTTTTTTGGCTTCAAGCTGAAAGTTTTTAGCTTTGTTTTCAAAGTCTTTCCAGTTACTCCAAATTTCTTCTTTGGCATTACTATCATCAACATGATCTTCGCTTGACTCTTTGGGGAAACCCTCTAATAAATCAATCTTTGAAATAGCTTCTAATCCTGCTGCATATTGAGCGAAGGATTTAGCATTGAACTCTGTTTTGCCTTTTGCCATAGCACCCATAGGGCTGAGATACCACTTGTAGATTGACATAGTAGAGCTACGAAAATCAAAAGATTGATCCGCCGAGCGAGTGTTTTTAGTGAAGTGTGCGGAGTGTGCAAAGCTAACAGCTCCCCATGTTGTGAGTGCTAGTAATGTTGATACGGTGAGTATTTTTAAATGTATTTTCATAGCTATTCTCTGTTTTTATTAAAGTTGAAATGAATGAAAAATATAATTTATTAGTATATTCTTATGTGCTAATATTCAAACCATATTGATGTAGCCACAAACTGAGCTATGTATCTGAAATTTGATAAGGACTAAATCGTGAAAAACCAAACAATATTCAACGTGGTTAAGAATGTTTTTTATGGGCTGATATTATTAGTAGTCGCTGGTTCTACTGCTATTGTTTTTGCAAATATAGTAGAGCTACTGCCGATTGTTGATACGCCTGATTTACCTGTTTGTGATATAGAGACGCTTGAGAGTAACTAAACCACCACGAACTGTCCCATCATGCCTTGATCTTCATGCTCTAAAATATGGCAGTGATACATATAAGGTGTTTTGGCATCACTGTATTCTGGGAACTTCATAATAATTCTCACCACTGTACTTCCATGCACTAAGACCATATTTTTTAGACCCATTTCTGTAGGGTGTGGCATTGTACTCTTACGGTCAAGCACACGAAACTGTACATCGATTTGCCATCAATACGGAACATGCCTGCTTTATTACTTCCCCCATGCCTTCATTACTAGGGACGCTTTTTAGCATGACTTGTTTTTCATCACTGACATCCAGCAAAATTTTTATACGTTCTGCGGCAGCTAAACGGACTTGCTAAAAGCTCATAGTCACGGGCAATAACATGGAAAGATCGATGATCACTAAAGGAAAGGTGATAGATTTTGGCATTGGAACTATTGTGTAAACGCACGCGTAGCAAGGTGCTTTTAGCGTAGGCGTGATGACACCATTAATGAGAATATAGCTCGAAACTTCACTCTTGAAGCTTACTGAGAACACCCCCAGATTGTCATAAAAATTAGCTTTACAATGTCTCTTTTAGAGACTTTATGATGGATCGTAGTTCATCCGTTGATGCTTTAATATCTTTCTCTATTTGATCGACACGTTTAAGTAATAGCTCAGTTAAATCTTTTTCTTTGTGGCGTTTGCCCACAATACCATCTAATTCACTCATAGCTTTTAGCAAAAAGGGCGAAATTTCAAATATTTCAACCGAACCATTTTGTGCATTTTTATCCGCTATCATTTTTGCAGACCTACCAAACTTAAAGGTCTTTCGCTCAGGTAATACCGACCCCTTTTTACGCTTGTAATATATTTTAAGAATATCACCCGCTTTGCCATTTGGACGTAAAGAGTAATGGGTTATTTCATCGAAACGGTTGATATCCATTTCTAACAGTGTAGGGAAGTCGCTCATAACAATAGTCCTGTGTAATAGATTAGCAGTCATTAGTTTATAGGCTACATTCTAGAGTTTGTCACCAGACTTCTGATTAATTGTATTCTCAGGGAAGAGAAACGTGGTAATTTGGATAAAACTGCTGTAATCCCATAGGTTAGTTAAGCCGTAGGGCAACAGAAATGTCGTCTATCAAATCATATTTACCGTGGCAATCACAGCAGCTTCCAAGGTGGGAATCCTAGGTAGCATCTTTAACTAAGTGGGAAATGTAATAAGCCCGTATAAGCCTTAAGCCAACACTAATTTTTGTTTAGCTACTTTTGCAGGTGACGTGTCGCAAACATCATAATCATAATGATTAAGGTAATTAAAGCGGTTCCTGCGAGGAGGGCAAAGTCTTCCATTTGCAGGATAAAAAAGAGTACGCCATAAAGGCTTCCTAGTAATAAGAAAATCATGATAGCTCGCGAGAAGCTTTTTAATACTGCTGCCGAGTAAAGTGTGATGATTCCTATGGTGGTTGCGGCTGCATAGGCGTATGACATGAGGAAGGGCAGGTGCTCAGATAGAGAGACTAAAATCAAATAGAATAAACTAAGCGATACGCCAATTAATATATATTGAATAACATGGGTGCGTATTTTGGCAATAATTTCAAATAATAAAAAGACGATAAACGTAAGCCCGATAAATAAAGCGCCATATTTTACGCTACGATCAATTTTTGTATAGATAGAGACAGGGGTAAATAAATTAACACCTGTGGTTAAGGCATATAGATCATATTTTGGTGCATCTTTCCCTTCTTCAAGCAACCAGCTTTGTGGATAATTGCGGGCTAAATGAGGGATGCTCCACTGTGCATTGAAGCCATCTTTAGAGATGTTTGCTTTGTTATTGGGAAGAATGTCACCTTGGAAGCTAGGGTGTGACCAGCCAGACTCTATGTTTGCTTTGGTGACTTTTCCTAATGGAGCAAAGCGGAATCCATCACTGCCTTTAATTGATAATTTTATTCTGAAATCAGGTCGAGAATTGAAGCGGCGGGTGTTTTTCATTGAAGCATGAAACCCTGAGTTTAAAATCCCATCTAGCTTAGTGCCAGGTTCTAAAGGCGCACTGGCTTTTTCCCAGCGTATAGGGGTCGTTTCGGTAATGGCTTTAGTGTCGCTAAGCCCTATCGAAAGGTAGGCTTTATCCCATTTTACTTTTTGGCTGGTGGAATCTGCGGCTGGAAGTGATGAAATATCGAAGTTGCCTGTGATTGTAAGGTCGGCCATATAAAGCAGTGTGCTGTAGATGCCACGCTTTCTTTGTTGTTCATTGAGTTTAACGTCGATATTTAGCTCTTCAGGGAGCAGGATGATGGTTTTATTGGTATAAATATCACGACTGATTGTCCGCGTTTCACCATCTTTATCGGTGATGGTGTCGGCACTAAAGATATGCTCAACATAAGGCACAACCAACACAGGTCCAACCACAGTCTGTTGTTTTCCCCAGCCTTTACTGATGTCATTAATAGTCTGAGAATAATATTGATTTCTCTCATGGATAATCCCTTGCGTCATAAAAAGTGGGATCAACATCGCAATAGCAATCAGGCTTATAAGAAATGTGCGGAATGTGAGAGAATCGGTGATAGCTTTAAGCTTATCCATTTAACGAACCTATGATAGATTTTATTTGCTGAACTATTATTAACAAGTTTATGCTTTAGTAGAGCTGCCCTTAATGTAGACTAGCGAGTACATGAATCATATAGATAAATAGTTACCATCTGATTACATCGGAGTGATAAACGCCCACCAGTGTAAAAATGGTGGAGTATAGGTTTAGTAGGGAAATAATGAAAGTATTGGGAATAGAGTCATCGTGTGATGAAACGGGTGTAGCAATTTATGACACCAACAAAGGTATATTAGCAGATCGGCTGTACTCTCAGATTGATCTTCATGCAGAATATGGCGGAGTGGTGCCAGAGTTAGCATCTAGAGATCATATCCGTAAGGCGACACCTTTAATTAAAGGTGTGCTAGCTGATGCCGATTTGTCGATGTCCGATTTAGATGGTGTCGCTTATACATCAGGTCCAGGTCTCATTGGCGCATTGATGGTGGGTGCTTCGATAGGGCGAACATTAGCATGGGGCTTAGATATTCCTGCGGTTGCTGTGCATCATATGGAAGGTCACTTGCTCGCGCCCATGTTAGAAGATAATCCCCCTGAGTTTCCTTTTGTAGCCTTGCTGGTTTCTGGTGGACATACTTTGTTGGTCGATGTGAAAGCAGTCGGAGAGTATAAAATATTAGGTGAATCACTGGATGATGCGGTTGGTGAAGCCTTTGATAAAACAGCCAAAATGTTAGGTCTAGGCTATCCTGGTGGCCCGATACTCGCGGCTTTAGCCAAACATGGGCATACAGATGTTTATAAATTTCCACGCCCGATGATCAAACATCCAGGTTTAGATTTTAGTTTTAGTGGTCTTAAAACATTTGCACTCACAACGTGGAATAAGTCGGAGCAAACAGAACAGACGCAAGCTGATATAGCACATGCTTTCCAAGAAGCGGTGGTTGATACCCTGTTTATAAAGTGTCGGCGTGCTTTAGAATTCACGAAAAGCAAACGCTTGGTGATTGCTGGAGGCGTTGGGGCTAATGAACGCTTACGTGAAAAATTACAGCAATTAGATGCTGATGTTTTCTTTCCACGAATGGAATATTGCACGGATAACGGTGCAATGATTGCTTATGCTGGAGCGATTCGTTTACAAGCAGGGCAGATGGAAGAGGCGATAATTCATCCTCGACCACGCTGGTCTTTAGAGGAGCTTACGGTTCCTGCTTGAGCCATGCAGCATTAAACCATCGGGATCATTACTGGTTTTCTTCGGTATCCAAGGAGCCAAACATTTTCGACTTTTTACACAAGGATCAGTGAGTGTTTTCAAAAAAGACACAATATTTTTCACATCTTCTTTGGATATTTTTTTAATAGTGACTAAATCAATTCCAGACTTAATAGCTTCAGCGGTATTTTTTTGTAAATCATCAAGATGAAGCTGCTTTTGTGTGAGCTGCTTTTTATCAAAAGATTGGATGCTTTTCTGTGGCGATAACATATGGCGAGTAATCGCTTCTAAGCTAGTGTAAGCACCATCATGCCCCCAAGGCCCTGTTACCTCGATATTTAATAGAGTAGGTGTGCGAAAGCGGAACATATCAGCATTTTTTTTGGTGACAGACCATCTGCCATAATCATTTGTTTTTGTTGTACCGTCCCCATTGCCCATGCCTATTTGTGGTATGGCAGTATTGTGAAACGCCTCATCTGTAAAAAAATCGCCACTATGGCAGCTACTACAATTTGCACCTTTATTTTCCTTGGCAGTGAAAAACAATAAGGCACCTTTTTTTGCTGCTATTGAGATGGCGCTGTTATTGCCTTGCAGATATTGCTTCCACGGGTTGTTAATAAAAATTTGTGATCGCTCATACTCTGCAATTGCGGCAGATACATTTTGCTCCGTAATTAAATCATCCACGCTTGATTTTTTATCGGAGAAACCTTTTTGAAACTCTTTGAGCCATTTACTTTTTAGTCTGTTAGCTAAGGCGCGTCGCACTGTTTGATTGTGTGCTTTTGAGATGAAATCGCCACGCATTTCTGCGGCAGAGATAACTGGAAAGCGTGCTTGTGCTTGTACTAAATTATCACCTGCTAAAAGATCATCTTTTTTATAAGCAACATCGGGGGTGTGGATACCCCTAATACCTGCTTTAGAAACCGTTTGTATGCGACCATCATGGAATAATGTTTTTTTGTAAAAGGCAATATTGAAGGTTGAAGGAGCATTTCTAGGAACTTCTAGCTTATATCCAGCTTTGAGCTTACGATTTTTACCCAGTATATCGGGCTTTTTAGCATGAGCGCCTATTGGTAATGAAAGGTTGTCACCACCACCTAACACTGGGTGATGGCAAGAAACACAGGCGGTGTCATATTCACCCCCCAATGACTTTGAGTAAAATAACTTCATACCTAATTGGGATAAAGGGGAGTCGATGGAAGCTAGTGGCAAGGTCGAATGTGGTACTCCCGTTAAACCCAGTTGTTTGCTTAAAGATCTAAGCTTTTGATCGAGCGAAGCGTCTATATCCTTTGCCGCGACAGAGAGCGATGCACAAGTGCTAACCATTAATATGAGAATTATGCTGTTAGGGAGTTTCATTTTTATTGTTTTTATTTCAGGCTAATAAAGGTGATCTGATTATACTATATTTATAGCAGTATAAACTTTGCTAAGTCGGAAAAACTAAACCGTCTAGGTTAAAAAAACAGTCTTAGCTGAATTCAAGTAATAAGTGCATAAGCTAATATTTTTTCTATATTCGTGCACGTTTCTTGTAACCAAAAAAAAGCCCGAGGATTTCTCCTCGGGCTTTTTCATGTACGTTTAATAATAACTATAGTTAAACCGCTAGTGTCACCTTACAAGGCCCACAAGCAGTTACTTTACAAGTCAAACGGAAGAACACGCGTAAGGTTTGAATTTGCACGACGACTAATGGCGCAAGTAATACAAAGAACGCGGGAGACATTAACTCCACTAAACCATTTTGTATCAAGCCAAAGGTTAAGAAGAACATACCAAACACAAAGAAAGCAACGCCTGGGCAGATAAGCGCAAAACTACCCGCATTTGCATCAGAGCCTTGGCTATGGTCAGGAATATAGCCATTCTTTTTCATTACTTTGTAGCCAATCATGCCAATAATAATCTGTAGTGAGATAACAATAGCCGTTAGGATAAAGAAGGAAGGTTTAGAAAGGTCAGTCTCAAAACCGTGATGTAGTCCCATCGTCAAACGGATAATCGTAATACCCATTAACGTAAGAATAGGAATCATAATCCACATGCTGACGCTGGTTTGTTTGTCGATACCATTTTGTACGATAGACAAAAAGCCTAATGCAAATTTTAGTACAAGTAATAGCACTGCAAGCGATAAGAAGAAAATAGAGAAGAACATACCGATAGCATTTACTTCAACGTAATGGCTCATAGCACCAGGCGCTGCAAGCCCAACTGAAATCATTGATAATGCAAAAACAGCAATCATCTGACTAAAGTTATTATTGTCTACAAGACTAAAACTACCGTCAGTGAATAGACGCGTGAAGTGAGAGCCTAATATTTTCAATGCGTAAATACCGATAGATAAGAACGCTAAAATAGCAACAGGAAACAAGTATTCAACCACGCTCCAAAGCTCAGGCACAAAGACCGCGCCTAAAATAAAGCTCACATTAACGCTCATCGCAAGGGTTAAGGGAATAACCATTAACGATATTTCACGATGAGAACTAGCTAGCTTTTTGAAAGCATCCGTCTTTTTGAATTTTCTGTACTCACTAATATTCCAAAATAATAAACGGAAGTGGAGGAGCGAAAGAAAAGCAATTGCACCTAATGCTAGCGATAATAAAATAGAAGTCGTTAGGTTATCGCCTCGCAATATTTCAATAATTTGTGCAAAGTGAATCATTGCCGACCCTTTGTGTGGCAACATAAAGTTAGGGTACATGAAAAAAGTCACTGCTAAACCGCCTGCGCCTAAAGCCGCCAGAAAGTAGAGTGGATTATAGTTTGAATTTAAATTTTTAAGTAACATTGAGAATCTCCTTCTCGTATATAAGAGTTTTCTAATATAAGTTTTACCTAATATAGAGGGGAGGGAAATCCAGTGTCATTGATAATTGTCAATGGGTAAGAATAGAAAGACAAACGGTGCAGGTTTATTTTTAGCCAGTTTTAGGCATATCTGTAGTCCATATTTTTAGCTAGAGACGTTACAGCGCCTCTACAAACTCAAAGCCTCACCATCAAACTGAACCCTATCCCATCCTGTTTTCATGAAGTTACGAATATTTTGATGATTGTCTGCATTGGGTTGCTTCAATACCTCATCACGATAATAAGCACCAAAACAAGCCAGTGTTTGCTGTGGGTTTAATTGCTGTAACTGAGCAAAAGCAAATAACTTACAAGAACCTGAGTTTTCACCTGCTGCATTCACTAAGTCACCATTACTAAAGGCTGTTTCAGTAAAATGATAAGTGCTTTCAATCACCGCCATTGTGTCGCTAAATTCAATCATTTCAGGCTCATTATTAAGTTTGTCTAAAAAATTCTCTAAGTTCATATTAATAGGCTCACAATTTAAGGAAAATTACATAAATATAGTTAGATTTGCGCGTATACTATCGAGCCAACAAATTTTTTGAAATAGCATACGTAATAAAATATGAGCGAAAATAATAAAACAAGCGATAAGCCACTTAATTTTATCGAAAAAATAATTACCGAAGATCTCAAAAGCGGTAAGACTAATACGCTAGTCACACGGTTTCCTCCTGAACCAAACGGCTATTTACACATAGGACATGCAAAATCTATCTGTCTAAACTTTGGTGTAGCAGAGCAATTTGGTGGCACGTGTAACTTACGCTTTGATGATACTGACCCTGCTAAAGAAGAGTTGGAATATGTTGATTCCATCAAAGAAGATGTGGAATGGCTAGGCTTTAAATGGCATGGCGATGTGCATTACACCTCTGATTATTTCGATCAACTTTATGATTGGGCCGTTGTGCTTATCAAAGAAGGCAAAGCTTACGTTTGCGACTTAAACCAAGAGCAAATGCGTGAGTACCGTGGCAACCTCACCACCGCAGGAAAAGATAGCCCTTATAAAAGCCGTACCGTTGAAGAGAATCTTGCGCTGTTTGAAAAAATGCGGGCAGGGGAGTTTGACGAAGGCGCATGCTCATTACGGGTTAGTGTTGATATGACACACCCCAATATGCAAATGCGCGATCCTGTTATCTATCGCATCAAAAAAGTAGCGCATCACCAGACAGGCGATAAATGGTGTATCTATCCTTCCTATGACTATGCACACGGGCAAAGTGATGCCATTGAGGGCATCTCCCACTCTATCTGTACCCTCGAATTTGAAGAACATCGTCCACTTTATAACTGGTTTATAGCCAATGTTGATGTGCCAAGCACACCGCATCAATACGAATTCTCCCGTTTAAACGTCAACTACACCATCACCAGTAAACGTAAACTCAAACAATTAGTTGATGAGAATCATGTTGATGGCTGGGATGACCCGCGAATGCCAACCGTTTCAGGCATGCGTCGTCGTGGCTTCACCCCACAATCCATCCGTAAATTCTGTGAGATGGCAGGCGTAACCCGCGTCGATGGCGTGGTTGATGTCAGTATGTTGGAGTTCGCCATTCGTGATGATCTTAACGAAAATGCAGCGCGTGCGATGTGTGTACTGCACCCTTTAAAGGTGGTACTAACAAACTACCCTGAAGATAAAGCAGAGGAAATGACAGCACCAGGGCATCCAAACCGTGATGATTTAGGCTCACGGACACTGCCTTTTGCACGTGAAATTCTAATCGACCAAGATGACTTTAGAGAAGCCGCCAATAAAAAATACAAACGCCTAGTGATTGGCAAACGCGTTCGTTTACGCTATGCCTACATAATAGAAGCAGACGAAGCTATAAAAGATGCAGACGGCAATATTATTGAAGTACGCGCGCGTATTATAGAAAACACCGTCGGAAAAAACCCCGAAGACGGCATCAAAGCAAAAGGTGTGATTCACTGGGTCTCAGCAAGCGATAATGTAGACTGTGAAGTACGCATTTATGATCGCCTCTTTAATGAAGAAGCACCTGATGCTGGTGGTAAAGACTTCTTAGAATCGATAAATCCAGAAAGCTTGGAAATACTCACAGGCTGTAAAGCTGAGCTAGGTTTAGCAAACTCCACGGTAAAAGATCACTACCAATTTGAGCGTGAAGGGTATTTTATATTGGACGCTAAATATTCCATTGAGGATAAAATGGTGTTTAACCGTACCATTGGCTTGCGCGATACTTGGGAAAGAAAAGCCTAGGAGGCTCAGCTACAATGGAGATGATTCAATCAGGAGTAAAAGGACAACTAAGAGGGTAACTTAATTTCTTTAGAGTTCCTAAGGCTACAAAACGTATGAAAATATTATTCATCATTGCAGGTTTACTGCTAGCTTTTGCGTTGGGGGCTATCGCCTTCCAGCTTAAAACGGGCGGGTGGGTTCTATTATCCCTATTAGCTTTATTAGCGAGCTACTGGCAAAGCAAACGGCTCCGTGCGCAATTATCCCAACATACAGCCCCAGCGCTTAAACCCTCACACTGGAAATATTGGGGCTTACGTTTAAGCGCCTTTGCCTTCATCGCAATACTAGGCATTACAAGCACTGCCTATTACCTTGGGAAAACACACGAGCTACCTAAAAACTACCAATGGCAAGCAGTATTATGGTCGCTTGGTTTCCCGCCAAAGCCGACCTTATTAGAAATACCCGCAGGGCAGTTTGAAATGGGCAGTAAGAAATCAGGAGATGAAAGTCCTGTGCATAGCGTGACTATTTCGCAGTCGTTTAAAATGAGCCAACATGAGATTACCTTTGCACAATATGACTACTATGTTTGGCAAATGCGACAGCAAGGTTTTAATAAGCTTGAATACCCTAAGGATGAGCAATGGGGGCGAGCATCACGCCCTGTTATCAATGTAAGCTGGGATGATGCACAAGGCTATATTAACTGGTTTAGTCAAGAAAATAGCCAAGGCTTGCAATGTCGTTTACCCAGTGAAGCAGAGTGGGAATATGCGGCACGGGCAGGTACAA
>DQSN01000226.1 GCA_015663245.1 Leucothrix mucor | reverse complement strand
GCTTAAAACAACGCCAGGACCAAGAAGGTTTTGCTCAGTATCAAGAACAAGAGCGTGGGCAGTTTAATAGTTTTCAACAACAAGAGTTTGAGACCTTTCAGCATCAGCAGCAGGCTAAAGTAAACTATATCCAACAAGAGCAAGTGGCTCAAGCTGCTGGAGAGATTGCACCGTTTGGAATGGTTCCTCCCGCTGCACCTATCGCTCCTTTAGCACCAGGGATGCCAGTCCCCCCTTGGGTGAAAACGGCTTAATTATTCTTTAGGGAGCATGTCTTAATATTGAAGTAGCTCTATATAAGAGCTACTTCTTTAGTATAAAGAGCAGCTTAGGATTGATGATGTTATTTTTCCATTGATCTTTACTGTTTATCCATAGATATACAATAATCCAATAAAAGATGAAATAACACACCAAGCAAGCACGCTGTGCCAAATCATCTTCCAAGCTCGTGTAATATCTTTAGCTTCTGACCTACGACCAACTCCTAGATCAATACGTGGTTTTAGTTTGCCATGATAAGTAGCGGCACCACCTAATTTTAGCCCTAAAGCTCCTGCTCCAGCAGCCATTACAGGTCCTGCATTTGGGCTATACCATTTTATTCCTTGAGTATGCCAACAACGCCATGCTGTTTTAAAGTCACCATGCAGACTATAACTTAGTGCTGTTAGACGTGCTGGAACCCAGTTTAAAATATCATCGACTCGCGCTGCAAAGCGACCAAATAATAAATAACGCTCATTGCGGTAACCCCACATAGCATCTAACGTATTACTCATACGATACAAAATCACGCCTTCTACCCCGCCAATCACGAACCAAAATAAAGTGGCAAAAATAGCATCACTGCCATTTTCTAGTAGCGATTCAATAGCGGCTTTACTCACTTCCTCCTCGTTAAGTTCGGAGGTGTTGCGGCTCACAATCCAACCCACTCGCTCACGTGCTAGTTCTATATTATTGTCATCAAGCGCCTCTTGTATTTGCTTAGTGTGTTGCCAAAGACTTTTCGCGCCTAGCGCCAAATAGCCAACCAAAATATCAAACCACCAGCCTAGTAAGCTGGATAAAAACCAGGTGATAGTAAGCAAAGGCAGAATGAGCAATAACCAAGAGACTAGTCCAGCGATGATAGTGTTGTTATTAAAGCGCTTTTCTATTTGGTTTGCTAAATAACCAAAACCAACTAATGGATGATAGTGGCGTGGCTCTCCCCAAAGGGCGTCCATTAGTACAATAGCAGGTAGTAATAATAAATAATTCATTGACTAAAAATGTAAGCCCCGTGAAATTTTGTTAGGTTAATTTTGCGTGGGTACTTATGATAATCATCATGACTAAGAATACAAACAACAATCAAGCGACGGGAGAATTATTTTCGACTCCCGCTTTAATGGTGCAAGGCACAACTTCTGATGCAGGTAAAACAGCAATTGCTACAGGACTATGTCGATTATTACAACGGCGTGGCATAAAAGTAGCGCCCTTTAAGCCACAGAATATGGCACTAAATAGTGCTGTCACCATTGATGGTGGTGAGATTGGTCGTGCTCAAGCGGTACAAGCACAAGCCTGTGGAATTCCCGCTCATACGGATATGAACCCTATTTTACTAAAACCAAATTCAGAAACGGGTTCACAAATTATAATCCACGGTAAAGTTAGTGGGCAGATGGGTGCACGTGATTATCACAGCTATAAGCCAAAAGTCATGCCATATGTATTGGAATCATGGCAACGCCTACAACAGCAATATGACTATCTTATTGTCGAAGGAGCAGGCAGCCCCGCAGAAATTAATTTACGGGAACACGATATTGCCAATATGGGGTTTGCCGAAGCCGTTGATTGCCCTGTTATTTTAGTCGCAGATATTGAACGAGGCGGTGTCTTTGCGCAGCTAGCAGGCACATTAGCATTACTTTCAGAATCTGAACAAGAACGTATCAAAGGATTGATTATTAACCGTTTTCGTGGTGATGCTAGTTTATTAGATTCAGGCATAGAGTGGCTAGAGCAGCATACAGGAAAACCAGTTCTAGGCGTTTTACCCTATCTGAAAACATTGTATTTAGAAGCTGAAGATAGCTTAAATCTACAAAGTAATACCCCGCAAGACTCTTTATTTAATATAGTGGTCGCTCGCCTGCCACATCTCAGTAATCATACTGATTTTGATGCCTTGTGTTTACATCCCCAAGTCAACCTACAGTTTGTAGAGCTTACTCAAGCAATACCATCTTGCGACCTTGTTATTCTCCCAGGAAGTAAAAATACTCGTGACGACCTTAATGCTTTAATGCTGAATCGCTGGGATAAAATGATACAAAAACATTTGCGCTATGGTGGCAAAGTAATAGGAGTTTGTGGTGGTTTTCAAATGTTAGGTAAGCAAGTACATGACCCTGATGGCACAGAGGGAGAGGCAGGGAGTAGTAAGGCGCTTTCTTTATTGGAATTTGAAACGGTATTGCATAAAGATAAGCAACTAAAACGCCAATCAGGTGTGTTAAATATTAAGGATAAAGCACCCATATCTGGCTATGAAATACATACAGGAATTAGTACAGGAGAGGCGCTGGATAAACCTGCGATATATTTTGATGGCAGCTGTGATGGCGCAATATCGCCTGATAATCAAATATTAGGAACCTATCTCCACGGGCTGTTTGATGACTCATCCGCCTGTGATGCCTTGCTTGAATGGGCAGGCTTAGAGAATGTTGCAACGCCTGATTACTATGCCTTGCGAGAACAAGGCATAGATTTATTGGCAGATACTTTAGAGGAGTATCTGAACCTTGAATTATTAGGTATTTACAGTGATGTTAAGGACTCATGATTCAATAATACTATCAATCTAAGTTGATGTGTTACTTGCAATTATATAGTTATCTATAAGGTCAACCTTAACCTTATCAACATGTATTATCTTATTATCACTCCTGTTTTTTCTTACGCTAACTTCGATTTTATAAGGTGCATCGGGTCTCATTTTTCTAAAATCGACAGAAGGCTCCGTTTTTAAATATTGCTCTACTTTTTGCGTAATAATATGTGCTATTGAAATATTACTTCTTAGCTGTTTGTTATTTTTAAGCGACGCAGATAATGAAGTAACTATATTACCTGTTATCACCAAATCCTCAGGATAATACAGTGTACTTGTATAAGTATTTATGCGGTCGCCTTCAATTTCATAGGCAGTAATAGAGCCATCTCTTTTTATATAGGTTACTTTTTTCACGTAATTATTATCTGCTTTGATAATTAGTTTACTGCCCTCTTGTAGAGACGATAAGCCATTTAATGTATCCCAGTTTTTAACCAGTAAATCATGCTTTTTTAACAAAAGGTATAAATTATCACCTTTTGTTAAATTCAGACTTAAATCTGGTGCAGAGAAGGGAGATGCTACTATATCGGGTTGAGGTGAAATATTATCATCCCTTTTAGATCTATTTGCTACAGGTGGAATATCAAAATTTGTAGTAACCAAATAATCATCCGTTAAACTATTGTTTAGTATACTTAGTG
>DQSN01000026.1 GCA_015663245.1 Leucothrix mucor | reverse complement strand
CAAATTCGTTAAAGGGAACAACCATTTTCCTCATTTGATCATAAAACAGGCACTAATCAGCCAAATTTTCGCGACGCTTACCATTCTCGGACAGGCTCCTAGTACTATGGTGTTAATGAATAAGTAAAATACTTACCTGCCGACATTGCATCATCAGGATAAAAGTCACTTACATTATTACCATAAGGTGCATTATTGCCTTCAAAGAAAACATCAATCTTACTAGGATTACCTATATTGTATAGCTGAGTCGTCATTTCACTATTTGTCCCACTCCATGAGCGCCATAGTGGTGTTACATAGTCCCAACCCCAGCTAGTACCCGTTCCTATATATTTCCACAGATGATAACCTTGAATCATGTAATCCGCCCCCACTGGAAAAGTATTACCTCCTCCTACAAAACCAGTGCTTTTACTTTGGTCTGTATCCATATAGGTAATATGACCCCATGTCATATTGATTGGATTATCGTATTGATTGGCAAAGTAGATATTGCCATTAATATCATGTCCCATCCATGCTCTACGCCAATCGACTTCACTACCGCTTGCACCCTCTATATCTGCGGGATCAGTCGCAAATGATTGCAGGTTATTCCACTCGCTTAATTCACCATTATAGACAATTGTGCCTAGTGTGATTAGGTTGGAATAACTGGTGAGTGGTGTACCTTCTGGAGCCGTAAAGTCAAAGGAGTTGAAGTAGGTAAATTCATTATCTTGCCGTCTATTGATAACATAAATCTCACTACTATTTTGCCAATGATTACCAGTATCACGAGCGACAACGCGGTAATAATAACTACCCGCAGGATGTTCCCAGTGTGTTGAATAGGCATTCGATGAAACACCTGCTAGTGATAGTTTTATAGTACCCGCTTGAAAATCAGGTGTTGTTGCGACATCAATATCATAAGTAATCGCATCTCCTTGAGGATCAAACGCCGCTTCCCACGTGAGGTTAATATTGCCATTACTAAAGGTTGGATTATTCAACTCAAATGGCATTGGGCTTTCTTTTTCTGCAATAAAATGAGCGTAGTTTTTTTCTACACTTGCCAATATTAGATCATAGGTTGAATTATATTCATCTGTTATTAGCTGTACTTCATTAGGCTCTTCACCTGTTAACGTTGTCGGTAACTCATAAAAATCAGGATTGTCATTTTCATCATCTTCTTCAGGTGGGGTGAGAATGATTGGGGAAATAGCGCTACGATATTGGTCTAAAAGTGGCTGAATGATTGCTGGAGTAAAGTAGTCATTTTTAATTTTAGTCACAGCTTCTGTTAGCAAGTCCATTGCTCCAGGCTGCGTTAAAAAGCGTCGATGCAGAACAGAACTCCATAAGTGCTGTGGATTATAAAGGCCTTTATCCCATGTTGTTCCATCGGCGACATTATCAGGCTGATCTTAAAACCCCCAAGTGTCAGTATAATCCCAAGGTACAAAGTAAAAATCATCCGTTCCTTTAAGGTTTAGTAGATAAACATTGAAGTCAGACACATCAAGATTACCCATTAATATATTAACCGCCATCCATGCAAGATAGTTGTTTCTATTAAAATGTTTTTCTAAGACATCGGTTTGAAAGTTATTATTAGGATCATTAACCGCCGCGATCATTTCAGCAAGTTTTGCATGGTTCTTACCACGTTTTATTTCTAAGCCTTTTTCAAACTCTTCTAAATTTACTGGCTGTCCATCAGCGCCTATCGCATAGTCACTACTGTCGTTAAAGCGGAACCCCTGTATTTTATAAATAGGTGAATCTTTGTCCCAGTTACGCTTAGTTAGAAAGTATTTATCAATTTTCTCAATATGCGTGAAGATACCGTAGTTTTTATTATCCATCTCCAATTTAACAAATTGACTGTCTAAACTAGGTAAATAAGGAATATTTTTCATGACATCAAAACTGAGTTTATTTCTAATTCTGACGAGATCCCAAGGGTGTTTATTGACTTGTAGTTTTCGTTCTCCACGCCATAATTTCTTTTTACTATCTAGCTTTATACGATATGACTTTTGTGGCGCAAAGCGTGAATATCCACCACGTTGTCTTAATGTCGCATTACTGACTGAGCCATCATCAGGGAAATCACCTGCCTGAAAATGTACTTTAACTTCAGGTTTAAATTTATCTTTTCGATTAGTATCGTTATTAACATCCTCTAAGGTACAACCGCTATAATCTTCTACTCCATCGTCACTAATTTCACAATTGCCCTCACTTAAAACCAACTTTAACTGAACATTTAATACATCGGCCGCTGCTGTATTGTAAATATTAGGTATCACTAAATCATTTGGTAGTGCATCAAAAATATCTGCATACAATGGTGATGCTGCAAGCGCAGAAGCGATTGCTAGCACTATTCCTTTTATTTTCATTATCCGAATCTCCTTTTCCTCAACTTTAATATCTGACTATTTAATGACTAAATTTCAGACTAGAGGTGCAAGACAACTTACTGATAATTAAAGCAGTAACTTATTACTTATAAGGGGATAGATTTTATAGATATGCGGCAATTTCTCTGGGTGTGAGATTAAAATTTATTCTTTCCAATAATCCGCAATCCAAGGCGTAGGTCGTACGTGTCGATACCACTTGGTGGTAATCCCTTCAATTGCCTCAGAAGGAACAGGATGACCATGAAAAATCAGTACTTTTGCACCTTCAGGAATAAAAGCATCTTGAAAATAATTAAGTGGCCAAGGTTTCATGCAGTGATATTTGTAGCTAGGGCACCAACCATCAGGCCAAAAGCTTAAATCACCTTTCTTTCTAACTTCATCGGAGAGGTAGGCTTGTTCATTACGATACTCTTTTTGCACGCCAGAAAAATTCTCCCTAAAGCTTTGCAAGACCTCATCGTAACGACCTATTTTAAAGCGATACACCGAGGAGTTACCAATCATGCTACGGGTGAGTTTGGCATCTCGAATAATGGCAAACTCAGCAGGAAAGCTAAAAAACTCATCAATATTATCAACAATAACCACATCTAAATCTAAAAAAAGAGCTTCTCCTGTTAAACCTCCAAAGTCCTTTGCAAGCGTGGTAAGCTTATTCCACCCCCTCTCAGGCGCACCTTCGGGTAGATTCAATGGCGGTAAATCTTTAACAGTGACATTAGGATGAATATCTGTCGCATCATCTGTAAAACAGGTCATTTGGAAGGGAAGCGTAATATTTCTGGCGACCATGCCGTACAATTTATTTACATAATCAGCACCATATTTTGCGCCCCACTTCATACAAATGATATTTACAGATTTATTTTTTGTCATTGTGTAGAAT
>DQSN01000154.1 GCA_015663245.1 Leucothrix mucor | reverse complement strand
ATGATCAAATGAGGAAAATGGTTGTTCCCTTTAACGAATTTGACCATAAAACAGGTGCAATCAGGCGAATTTGCAGTAGCTTATTCCATTCTCGGTCAGGCTCCTAGTGTCGTGAAAGTACATTCACAGGGTGTGACGACGCAAAAATACCACTACTAATCAACAGCTTAAGATATTGCGATGCACTTCAACTTCTCATAACTTATAGCTAGGATGTGTGCCTACGTTAGGAGGCGCATCAAATAATTATAATAATGCGCTTCACTCCTCGGCACACCCTACACTCTAAATAGAAGAGTCAAAAAATCAACTACTGCTTAATCCCCTCAACAGAAATAATCAAATCCAACTCCGCAGAGGCTGGACCTAAATTTTTAGTTATTCCAAAGTCTTTTAAGACTATACGTGTCTGCCCTTCAAAACCACGTCGATACCCACCCCACGGATCTTTTCCTGCACCAATTGTAGCTGTTTTAAATGCAATTTCTTTGGTAACACCATGTAGCGTAAAGTCACCTTTCAGAACCGCTTTACCATCATCTCCTTCCACATAGCTAGTACTGACAAACTTAGCTTCTGGGAATTTTTCAACTGCCAAAAAGTCGGAACCACGCAAGTGCTTATCTCGCTCAGCATGGTTTGAATCGACACTTTTAGTATTTACCGTCACAGAAACTTTAGAGGCCGATTTATTTTTTTCATCGTAGGTAGCTAAAGGTTCCTTCAAAATCATTAAAGCGTCCCCAGAGCCAACTGTAACCGAGGTGCGAAATCTTAAATTGAATAGAGGCATGTGCGCCTTTCTTATCAATAACATAGTCATCAGAAAATACGCTTCCCGAAACTGCCAATGCTGTTACTAAAGATATGCTCAGTAGTGTTTTTTGTATCATCATTTTCATTATACTTTCCTTTGATTATTTGTTTATCATACGTTTAAGTGTTTCATCTTTGTCGATGAAGTGATGCTTAAATGCCGCTAGCGCATGCAATACAACTAGCACAATAAGCGTAATGGCTAAAAACTCATGCACCTCTCCGATGAGATCGGCACGCCCTTCTTCTAAAGCTTGAGTAATGGCAGGAACTTCAAATAAGCTGAATAACTCAATGCCTTTTCCTTTGGCTGTTGATATTAAATATCCCGAAACTCCTATTAACAGGATCAAAAAATAGAATAGCCGTTGAATTAATTTTGCTAAAAAAACCTCCCAACCCTTATGTGTTTTAAGTGGCTTAGGTTCGGTATTTATTAACTTCCAAACGACTCGTATTAATAAGAGAAAAAGGGTTAGCAAGCCGAAGCTTTTATGCCACCACGGCAAGCTATGATAGAGCGGGTCGTAGTAATCAAGACTGGTCATATAAAGACCAACAGCAAACAAACTAAACAGTAGTAATGCCATTAACCAGTGCAATAATTTACTAATAAAACCAAATGATTTTTCCGTATTTTTAATGCTCATTTTCACTTAAAACCTTATCTACTAATTTATGAACAAGTGGAGCCACAATAATCACCACAGGAAATGCGACTACAAAAGCAAACCCCCATGCCTTAAACCAAACTTCCATGATATTAGCGACAACACTCACATTGAAAATACTAATGATAAGAGACATCACACATGACATTAATAGCGCCATAAAAAAGACAAAGACTATTTTTCGATACTTTTGATCAATCATCTTTTTCCCTCCCCTAGGAGACTGATCGAGAATGGTAAGCGTCGTGAAAATTTGACTGATTAGCGCCTATTTTATAATCAAATGAGGAAAATGGTTGTTCCCTTTAACGAATTTGACCATAAAAAAGGTGCAATCAGGCGAATTTGCAGTAATTTATTCCATTCTCTGTCAGCCTCCTAAGCCAACTGCCCTGATTCATAATCAGCAAAAGCTTGCTGAATCTCTTCACGAGTATTCATTACAAAAGGTCCACCTCTAGCAACAGGCTCGTTTAAAGGTCTCCCAGCAATAAGTAAAAAGCGGCTTTGCAGTGTTTTTGTCTGCACTTCTATTGCATCTCCATCGCTCAATACTGCTAATTGTTTAGCTAATATCTTTGTACCCTCTACAAGCAACTCACCCTCAATCACATAAATAAAAGCATTATGACCTTGCGGCAGCTTATCACTGAACTTTGTATTTTCAGCAAGGTTAATATCCCAATAAAATGGATCTACTAAATCATTATTGATCACACCCTGTGTACCTTTACTGGTACGACCTGCAATCACTTTTATATGACAATCATCACCCTGTACTTCTTCTGGAATATCATCCTTGGTAACTTCTTGATAATCAGGTTCGGCCATTTTGTGCGATGCGGGAAGGTTCACCCAAAGCTGAAAGCCAGCCAATAAGCCTTCCTCCTGCTCTGGCATCTCAGAGTGGATAATGCCTTTGCCCGCACGCATCCACTGAACACCTCCCGCTTTAATAACCCCCGAATTACCCACACTATCCTTATGCCTCATTTGACCCGCCAGCATATAAGTGACCGTCTCAAAACCTCGATGTGGATGTGCGGGAAAACCACCAATATAGTCTTGCGGCTTATCCGAGCTAAAAGCATCCATTAGCAAAAACGGATCAAGTATATCCAACTCTGGTGATGCGATGATTCGAGTCAATTGCACCCCATCACCATCGGATGATTTTACTCCCGTGACTATTTTTTCTATTTCTCGTTTCATAACTTGTCTCCAGCCAATTAAATAATAAGTGCTACTATTTGGCTTTCTGCATTATCCAGTGACTCATCACCTGCAATATTAATTGTAGATGCATCAATAATATTTACCTCACTAATACCCACAAAACCAAGCGCCACTCTTAAATAACTAGATACCATATTCATCTCACTGCCTATTGGCACACCACCTGATGCCATAACAACCGTTGCTTTTTTATTTTTAAGCAGCCCTTCTGGGCCATTTTCGGTGTAAGAAAAAGTAAGACCAGCTCTCAATTAAATCAACCCATGCTTTTAAACTGGCGGGAATATTAAAATTATAAATAGGTGATGCAATCACAATATGATCTGCATTCTCTAGCTCTGTAACTAACTCATTTGAAAATTCCAGCACCTCTTTTTGTACTTCGGTACGCTCATTAGCAGCAGTGAAGTTTGCATTTATCCAAGCCTCATTTACAAAGGGCAGTCCTACGGCAACATCTCGATGCACACTGACTAAAGAAGCATTACTTTCTCTTAAATAATTAATTACCCTCTCTGAAACTTGACGAGTAATAGAACTTTCATAACGTCCGCTGGAATTTATCTGTAATACTTTCTGTATTGGCACTTCTTGTATTCCTTATTGCTTGTTTGATCTGATGAACCTAGTATAGAAAACTAGAATTAAAGAATAAATAAGCCAAATACAAACTTATAGTTTCCAAAAAGGAAACTATCGAGAGAGATAAAATGGATCGTTTAAGCGCAATGAAGCTCTATTGTCAGATTATTGAGACAGGGCAACTCAGCCTAGCAGCCGACCAACTCAACCTTTCTAAAGGCACAGTCAGCAAGCAACTAGCTAAACTCGAAGCCCATCTTGGCGGACGTTTGCTAAACCGTACCACCCGACGCTTAACATCCACAGAAGCTGGGCAAGCCTTTTACGAGCGTGCAAAGTTGATTTTAGAATCGGTTGAAGAAGCAGAGTGTGTTGTTTCAGGCTTGACTGCGGAACCTCGCGGCACACTAAAAATTAATGCACCGATGTCGTTTGGCATTCAACACATGGGAAAGCTCCTTGCCAAGTATCAGCAAAAATACCCCAAGGTAACAATTGATATAAGCTTGAATGATCGACAAATTGATCTAATTGAAGAGGGCTACGATCTCGCACTTCGCATTGCGACACTCAAAGACTCAACACTAATCGTGCGGCGATTGGCTCCTTGTCATATCGTGATGTGTGCATCACCTAGCTATTTGCAACAATATGGCAAGCCGAAAATACCCAGCGATCTAAAGAACCACCAGTGTATTGCTTATGCTTATAGTAACTCACTCAAATACTGGACATTTACCAATGCAAAAGGCGACAAACAACAAATTCCTGTTCATGGCTCCTTAGCCACAAATAATGGTAATTTAATTTGTGATGCAATGATTAACAGCATGGGGATAGCCGCTTTACCTACTTTTATAGCTGGAGATGCTATTCGCCAAGGCAGAGCAGTTATTATTTTGGATGATTGGCGACCACGGGCAGAAGATATTTCGCTACTTTACCCTTCCAGCAAACACTTATCCGCTAAGGTTAGGGCATTTGTTGATTTAGCCGTTGCACATTTTCAATCCACCTCAGGGGCAGTGAACACATGGGATAGGGACTTACCATTATGAGCGATGCTTGCTTTACCATTTACTATTAAAACCCACAAATTCTAAAACAAAGAGATGACGCTTATTATTTGAATCTAGGATCTTTGTAGCCTGAGCAAAAATGGTATTACGGCACCGTAGGAAAACCAAGCCCTACCCAACCTTGCATTCCATCACGGAAGTATTTTATTTTTTCGGCAGGATAGCCTAGGTGTAATAAAGAGCGAATATTGATAGGAGACTGTTCGCACCAAGGTCCATTGCAATATAGGACTAAAGTTTTAGCCTCAGAAAAATCAAGAACTTCACTCAACTTATCAGTATTGAAAAGCTCTTCTACGGTATCTTCATTAGTTACTTTTACACCAAACCTCTTAGTTAAAACACTAATCATTTTAGCCGCAGTAACACCGACTTCTCGGGATAAAGAAATCCACGGGACATTCGTGGTTCCTGGAATTGTTGAGACTAAAACCCAATCTGTCGTGCGCGAATCTATAATTGCGAGCGCATCATCGCCATCACTTTTTTGCACCAAATAATCAAGAAACTCAAGCTCACCAATTGTTTCAACGCCCTCTGCAATTACCATGGGCTGGATACAAAAAGGCGGACAAGGTCGCGATGTTTTTGCATACATCGCAGGTATAACGGCATCATTGTTTTTTTCGCGAGAAATCTCAAATGGCTTGCCATCATGCTTGATGATGATGCGATCTAAATCTCTAGTAATTGCAACAGGTCGAAAGTTTGAGCTATCGGGTTTGTTGCCTGATAAATTTAAACTTCCAAATATTTTTGAAAATGCCATAGATATATCCCGTTAAACTTTAAAGAGCAACCTGCCATAATAAACAATCATCAAATATTACTCATTAATATAAAGCAATTGACCTGTCTCTCTATTTATTTATCCTTTAAGTTTTTCTCGCAACAGTTGATTCACCTGCCCAGGGTTCGCCTTACCCTTCGATGCTTTCATCACCTGCCCAACAAAGAAGCCTAGAACTTTCTCTTTACCCGCACGGAATTCTTCTACTTGGCTTTGGTTATTAGCGATAATTTCATCAATCATAGACTCGATTGCACCACTATCGGTGATCTGTTTTAAACCTTTGCTTTCAATAACAGCATCGGCATCGCCTTCGCCCTTCCACATGGCTTCAAACACGTCTTTAGCGATTTTTCCTGAGATGGTATTATCAGAAATTCGTTTAATC
This sequence comes from Leucothrix mucor, assembly GCA_015663245.1. Lineage (GTDB taxonomy): Bacteria > Pseudomonadota > Gammaproteobacteria > Thiotrichales > Thiotrichaceae > JAGLBW01. The sequence continues at coordinate 3,568 of DQSN01000154.1, read as the reverse complement.
ATACCACCGAGCATTTCTGCCGTAACAGGCGAGTCTTTAACGTCAATATCATCCTTATTTAACGCCGCTGATAAGTTACCCATCACCCAGTTAGCCGATAGTTTCGCCTCACCACTGTTGGTCGCTACTATTTCATAATAATCACTGAGTGGACGGCTAGATGTCATCACCTCAGCATCATAATCACTTAACTCAAATTGCTTGATAAAGCGCTGTTTTTTTGCTTCTGGAAGTTCGGGCAGAGTCGCACGAATATCTTCCAGAAACTGATCGCTAATTCTTACAGGTAGCAAATCAGGATCAGGGAAGTAGCGGTAATCATTCGCTTCTTCTTTGGAACGCATGGAGCGTGTCTCGTCTTTATCTGGATCGAATAGACGTGTTTCTTGTACGACCGACCCACCCTCTTCGATAATATCAATCTGGCGTGCTATCTCGATATTGATAGCACGCTCAACAAAACGGAAAGAGTTAATATTTTTCAGCTCTGCACGCGTGCCTAGTTCTTTTTGCCCCTTAGGGCGCACCGACACATTGGCATCACAACGAAAGGAACCCTCCTGCATATTGCCATCACAAATTTCTAAATACTGTACCAGCGCATGAATTTTCTTCATGTAAGCTACCGCTTCTTTGGCGCTGCTCATATCTGGCTCAGATACAATCTCCAGTAGTGGCGTACCTGCACGGTTAAGATCTATACCTGTCATTCCAGCAAAATCTTCATGCAAAGACTTACCCGCATCTTGCTCTAAATGCGCGCGCGTTATACCAACACGTTTGCTGCTACCGTCTTCTAACGTAATATCGATATGTCCCATTTCTACAATCGGCAGATCCATTTGACTGATTTGATAGCCCTGCGGTAAATCAGGGTAGAAGTAGTTTTTACGTGCAAACACCGAGCCTTGTGAGACTGGTGCATTAATGCCCAGCCCAAATTTAGCGGCCATCCGTACTGCTTCGATATTTAATACGGGCAAAACACCTGGCAATGCCAAATCAACCACATTGGCTTGAGTATTGGGTTCTGCGCCATAGGCGATTGAAGAACCAGAGAATATTTTTGATTTTGTCATCAACTGAGCGTGAATTTCCAGCCCGATTACTGTTTCCCATTCCATGATTATACTCCTCCCTTTATCGCCTTAAAGGCCGCGGGTACTTGTTGATGATGATCGCTTATTTGCTGATATTGATGTGCAATATTAAGCATCTTCGCCTCATCGAAGTAATTACCAATAAGCTGTAAACCGACAGGCATATTATTAGCCATACCAACAGGTAAAGACATACCTGGCAGACCCGCTAAGTTGACCGCTATAGTATAAATATCACCAAGATACATGCTAATAGGGTCATCAGATTTCTCACCAATTTTGAAAGCAGTATTTGGCGCAACTGGCCCCATAATCACATCAACTTTCTCAAAAGCTTTCTGGAAGTCTTCACTCACCAAACGGCGTATTTTTTGTGCTTTTAGATAGTAAGCATCGTAATAACCTGCTGATAATGCATAAGTTCCAACCATAATACGACGTTTCACCTCAGCACCAAATGCTTCACCCCGCGAACGCATATAATGATCTGTTAAATCTTTAGGGTTTTCACAACGATAGCCGTAACGCACACCATCTAAGCGCGAGAGGTTAGATGAACATTCCGCAGGTGCAATCACATAGTAGGCAGGAATGGCTAGATGCGTGTTTGGCAGGGTGATTTCAACAATCTCTGCCCCCATCTTTTTGTACTCTTCAATCGCGGCATCTATTGACTTTGCAACATCTGCATTAAGCCCTTCTTCAAAATACTCTTTTGGTAAACCAATTTTCAAACCTTGTAGAGAGTCATTTAAACCAGAACTAAAACTAGGCACTGCTTGCTCTGCACTGGTTGAGTCTTTCTCATCAAAGCCTGACATTGCTTCTAGCACTAGCGCACAATCTTCTGCCGATGTAGCAAAAACACCGCCTTGATCCAAGCTTGATGCATAAGCAATCATACCAAAACGTGACACACGTCCGTAAGTTGGCTTGATGCCCGTAATACCTGTTAATGATGCAGGTTGACGAATTGAACCACCCGTATCTGTACCCGTTGCCACAGGCGCTAAACGTGCCGCAATTGCCGCTGCGCTACCACCTGATGAACCTCCAGGCACACGATCTAAATCCCACGGGTTTTTCACTGTACCGTAAAAAGAGTTTTCATTGGATGACCCCATCGCAAACTCATCCATATTGGTTTTACCCAATATTGGCATTCCCGCAGCATTGAGCTTTTCAACCACCGTTGCATTGTAAGGTGCGATAAAATTATCGAGCATCTTAGAGCCAGCCGAAGTACGCACACCATCGGTACAGAATATATCTTTATGTGCCAGCGGAATGCCCGTTAAAGCACCTGCATTACCCACTGCAATTTGCTCATCTGCGGCTTTAGCCATTTGTAGCGCCTGATCATCCATGACCGTAATAAAGGAGTTTAAGCCCGCATCGTAGTTATTGATTCGATCAAGAAAATGTTGTGTTAATTCAACACTGGAATAAGCGCCAGATTTTAAATCGGCAGCCAACTCAGAGAGTGATTTGCTGTGCATGTTGTTACTCATTAATTCTATTTAATTATTCAGATGGACAATAAAGCCAGTAACCTATGTTGAGCCTGAGCGAAACACGGGATTACAACGTTGGCTTCCTGTGTTTCGTACCTCAACACAGGCTACAAGTTATCAATGCAATGTATTTATTCCAAAACCTTAGGTACGAGATACAAACCCTCTTCCGTAGAAGGTGCGATAGATTGGAATTTCTCACGATTATTACTTGCCGTCACGACATCATCCCGTAGACGTTGCGATATATCTTGTGGGTGCGCCATTGGCTCAACACCTGTGGTATCAACTTCGTTCATTTGCGCCACAAGATCAAAAATTTCGGAAAGGCTTTCAGAATATTCCTGCGCGTCATCATCGCTGATTGCAAGACGAGCAAGGAACGATATTTTTTTAACTTCTTCGGTAGTCAAAGACATAGTAATAGCTTTTGGTGTTATTTTTAAGAAGGAAGCAATTTAGCATATTGTTGATGCTAACAAAATAGCTGGCTGGAAAGGTTTATGGAAAGGTAACGGGAGAAAGCAAGTTTATTGGACACCCTATGAGCATTCTTGATGGGCAGATTGCCGCTATTGCTTTAAGCCGTGGGTTTTCTATAGCAATGAGAAATATAAAAGACTTTCAATATTATGGTGTAGAGCTTATTAACCCTTTTAACGGTTAATCTTTCACTGTCTTCCGAAAGTACCAAGCCATCATGGGTATTTCAAAAAATAGATAGGTGACTGTGGTAAACCAAAACCAGTTAACATGCCCAAATAGTAGGTTAAATTCCACATCTGACCCCCAGTATTTTGCTCCTACTAACACCATTACAAAGCCAGACACAAAGAGATCATAGAAAGAGATTTTATTAAAGTCTTTACCTGCTAGCTTGGGATATATCGATAAATAAGCGACCAATACGACGACTAGATTTAGTCCTATAATTATCCATTCAAAGTCTTTCAT
>DQSN01000205.1 GCA_015663245.1 Leucothrix mucor | reverse complement strand
CATCCGCCAAGGTTTGCTAGAGACTTTAAACCTACAAGAAGAAGACTTACCGTTTATTGGCGAGTTGTTACAGGTCGATGAACAGCAGGTGTTATGGGAGGGTGCAATAGAGCGGGTTTTACATAACTATGGCTTGAGCTTATTAGTACCTGAGCGGCTTTATGATCGGGTGAGTCAGTACGTGGAGAAAACGCATTTAAAAGGGCGTTTGATGTATTTTCGTATTGATGATAAACAGACATTAAAACCAGTAACCTTAGAAGCTGATTCCTTAGCTGAAAAAATTCGTATTAAACCAGACAGTGAGTTTTATGACTGGCTTGAAAACTCACTTGCGAATCGGTTTAATTATCATTGCGCGAAAAATATGGATGATTTTCGTCGTCACTCCTATGCCATCAGCCAAAATGGACAGATAAAAGCAGGCAGACAGCGCCATGAAAAGGATGATCGCTATAATATCCATGATCGTAGCCGTTATATTTTAGGCTGGAGTAATTTAGAAAAGCTTAAAGTATTAGAAAGTCAGGCGCAGACGCTAGAGCAACACATTCATCAGCTTTCAATACAAGTAGCTGGCTTGGAACTGAAACAAAGAATGCTTCGCACTAAAGCTAATGCCTTGCATGATTTACAAAAAATTAGTCAGTTTAGTGAGGTCGATTGGCAAAGCCCTACGCTTGCTATCGAGGGTTTAAATCAAGAGCAAAAAGAGATTGAAAGTAGCTCCGATGTCTTACAAAAACTGCAACTGTTACTACAGCAAGCGATTGATGCACGTAAACAACAGGAGCAAAAAGAAAAGCAAGGTTTTACCGAACAGGGAAATTTAGCCTCTAAATTGCAAAATGCTCAAGATGATTTGCAATCAGCACAAACACTGGCAAGTGAAGTCAGTGATGCCGACATGGAAACGCATCAACCCTTATTACAACAATGGCGAGAGAAAGAGCTAGGGGATACCGCTTTTAATTTGCGCAGTTTGGATAAAAATCAGCGCGAAATACGTGAGGCGATGAATACCGCGATTGGTAATAATACGGCGAAACTCAACACCCTTACTCAGCGTATCGTGCAACAAATGCAGGACTATAAACGCAATTATCCCGCAGAAACTTCTGAAATTGATGCGCGCATAGAGGGAGGGCGAGAATACGCGCAAATGTTAGAGGTATTACAGTCAGAAGATTTACCGCGTCACGAATCAACCTTCAAAAAAATGCTAAATGAGCAAACCATTCAAGGCGTGGTGATGTTCCAAAGTCAGCTCGAAAAAGAACGCCGTCAGATTGAAGATAAAATTGGTGCAATAAATCAATCGCTCCAACAAATAGAATACAGCACAGGCACGTATATCACCTTATTAGCAAACCTAGCGTTAGATGTGGACGTGCGTGATTTTCGCAGTGAGCTAAAAGTGATTTTAAGCAATACACTGGATAGTGATGACTTGTATACCGAAGATCGTTTTTTACAAGTTAAAAGCATTATGGAGCGTTTTAAAGGACGCGAAGGACAGGTAGAACAAGACCGCCGTTGGATGCGAAAAGTCACCGATGTGCGTAACTGGTACAACTTCTCCGCCAGTGAACGCTGGCGTGAAAATGATGAAGAAAAAGAATTCTACAGTGACTCGGCAGGTAAATCGGGCGGGCAAAAAGAGAAATTAGCCTATACCATTTTAGCCTCTGCACTGGCTTATCAATTTGGTTTGGAGTCTGCCGACAATAGCGCACGCTCCTTCCGTTTTGTGGTGATTGATGAAGCCTTTGGCAAAGGCTCCGATGAATCAACCCGCTATGCCTTGGAGCTGTTTCGTAAACTTAATTTGCAGTTATTGATTGTTACGCCATTGCAGAAAATTCATGTGATAGAAGACTATATAAATGCAGTACACTTTGTGCATAATCGCGAAGGTAAGTTCTCGATGTTGAGGAATTTAAGTATTGAAGAGTATCGGGAGGAGAAGGCTAAGGTGAGTTAAATAGGATAAGTCTAAAATCTAGCCTGCTGGTATGCAGTGTTTTTAAGGTATCTGTGCTAAAGTACTATCAAAAGTAAGTACTAGACAGGTAGACATAATGAAAACAATCGGCATCAAAGATTTACAGAAAAATCCTGCTGTATTAACGCGCTCTTTAGAAGCGAACCAATACGCGATGATAACCAAAAGAAGCAAGCCTATTGGTTTAGCTATCTCCTTTAATGAGAAAATTATAGACAAAGGTTTAAAAACAGCGCTAATGATTGACGCCTATCAAAAAGGTTATCTAAGCTTAGGGCAATTAGCTCAGTCATTGAATATCAAAAAACAAAAAGCCTTAAAAATGTTATCGCTAATGGGGATTGATAGCATTGATTATGACTTTGCCGATGATATGAAGTTTATGGACAGCTTTGTATGATAATAAGCGATAGCACCACGCTTATTATTTTATTTGATTTAGATAAAATAGAGCTACTCTCCAACCTTTTTACGAAAATAATTATCCCTCAAACAGTGTATCAAGAAATTTCATTTAAAGGTTCAGTTGACCTAGGTGACTTTATTGAGATTAAACAAGCTAAACCTTGTGAATTACTTGAAACACTGAATATGATGCTCGACAAGGGCGAAAGTGAAGCAATTGCTCTTGCCGTGGAAATGAAGCTAAAATTAATTATTGATGAGAAAAAAGGGCGTAAAATTGCTATGACTCAAGGTCTTAAGGTTATTGGTCTATTAGGTATTGTTTATCTCAATGTGCTTAAAGGATTTTTATCCAAAGATCAGGCAAAGGCGTTTATTGATAGTGCCATTGAGCAGGGTTATCGTATTAATCAAAAATTAGTAGATGATGTTTTTCGGCAGTTGGAAACAGACTAGTACTTAGGGTAAAACTATGAAATTCTCACATTTGGAATTTAAAGACGTTAAAGGCGTAGGCTCTATAGAAGTTGATTTTACGCCTGATAAAAGAGTGCATGTGTTTATTGGTGAGAATGGGGTTGGGAAGACTAAGTTTTTGGAGGCTTTGTTTCAAGTATATTTTTATACTAATATACAAGTTGAAGAAATATTTGCATTTTCATCTGCTTTTGATCTTAACGATTTTAAAGAAAGTACTAAATCTAATTTAGTATTTTCCACGCTATTAGTAGATAAATACTCGTCCCCTATTCAGTTATTACGGGAACCTTATGAGACGGTTAAAAAATTCGACTTCTTTCCAGATGGAGAGTTTTTTAAACCTCATAACTACCCGATTATTTTTGTTTCTGCGAAGAATCGTAGTTTTGTTCAAAATACTACTGAAAAAGAAATTAAAGGGTTGGCCAACTTCTCTGAAAGGAGGCGAAGGCATATAGAGTTATTACTACTAGGCATGGAAAATGAATTTTCTATGTTGAATATGAATGTTGATATAGAGCAATGGTTTATTTCAATAGCCCAGTCATCAAACCCTTTTCAAAAACAAGAAGATAATAGGGAAATAGAAATACGTACCGTACTAAAATTATTTAATCAAATAGATAAAAGTATAGATTCTAATTTTATGGAAATCAGAGGGGACAATCGTGTTTTTCTAAAAATTAATGACCAAAAAATAAAGTTATCTCATCTAAGTACAGGCTATTCTTCAATTCTAAAAATCATCCAATCTATTATTTCAGGCTATGGTTATTTTACCAATGAACAACAGCTACAGCATGTAAGAGGTGTCGTATTTATTGATGAGATAGAGAGCCATTTGCACTTATCTTGGCAGTCAAAAATCATCCCAACTTTAAAAGAGTTATTCCCTAATACTACCTTCTATATCACAACTCACTCTCCCGTTGTTTTAATACAGCTAGAGGAAGGCGAAGCTTATCGCTTACAACGAGAAGAGGATGGTGTCGTACGTTCTAGTATTGTTCGTCAGCCTAGTAATATTTCCTTTATTGACTTACAAAAACAGGCATTTGACTTAGACCTTAATAAAATTAAGCGAGAGCAAATGTCCGCAGATGGACAGAAAGAAGCCAATCAAGCACTCCTTGATTTACTTAATGAAGAGGCTTCTTAATGACACGCTATGTTTTATTAGATGCTAACTTGATTATTAATGCATTTGACTCAACTGTTACAACGGAAAATAGAGCTAAGGCACAAGAAATATTTAAAGAGTTGTTAGAGGCGGGGGTTGCTTTTGCGATCACGCCTTTAATTCGCTATGAAATCTTACGCCACCCAAGCTTCACTGATCAAGCTCGATACCAAAAGTTAGAAAGTATACTCAATGCTTATAAAGTGTTTAATATCAATGAAGAAATAACAGATTTAGCAACACAGTTATATCGTTATGATGTCCATACAGCAACGAATAGGGATAAAAATTTTGATAAACGACGTTTTGATACGTTTCATTTTTCAACAGCAAAGAGTAAT
>DQSN01000047.1 GCA_015663245.1 Leucothrix mucor | reverse complement strand
GCGACACCAACTACGTCTGTAGAGAAGAAGTCATAAGCTCCTAGCGCTGAAAGACTGAAACTTCGGAAGCCCACCTTTATGGTGGGCTTTTTTGTACCTGTTGTTTTTACATTATTGGTATTTTTTCAAAAAAGACTAATGTTTTAGCGCACTAAGGCGTGTATTCCATCAATAATATACAAGTTTCTCAAACTGCTAATTAATCAAAAAAACACTTTAATCGCACATTTATTTACGTCATTTCTTGTAAAGACTCTTTGCCGCTATCCCAACACCAAATATTCCCTTTACTCAAATGCACTCCACCTATCCAACGCTCAATCTCAATCATTTCTAAATAATGACACTCCCCTAAAAGCACTTTTTCTCCTATTGAAGTAATATTTGCCTGTTGCTCAGGTTTAGGTTTTAGCGCAAAGTTTTCTGAGGTGGGAACTTCTATTAGCGGTGGGTTTGATGCTAACAATTCATTGAGTAATTTCCAAAAACTACTATCACCTAAAAATTGGTTTTCTTCGCTCTTTTGGTAGCGTTCAAATAGATCATAGGGGGATAGTTTTTCTTTGGATATAATTTTCAAGGTGATTTGTGCGGTGAGTGATAAGCCGTTCTCACAGCTTGGGTACTCTGCAAGCAGGCGCAATATGGTTTTACGAAGAAAAGGGAGGATGCTGGTATCTGTCTCCAGTAAATCTGCCCATTTCTGAGGGGTGGATGAGCGAAAAGCATGCCATGATTTTTTAGCAAGGTGTAAGTGTTGTTCGCTAACTTTCTCTTTGTACTGTTGTAAAGCTAGTATTTCTTCTGGGGAGCAGTAACCCAAATAATTATCAGTGCAGATGATGCTGAGCTGACCACTTTTTAAAGTTTGATCCGCAAGCCAATCCAGTATTTGTAGTATTTGCAGCTGATCGTAGAGGTCATGTTCAAACCATAGGATGATTTCATCGTAGTCTTGATAGGCTTGTAGCTGTTTGTCGCGTTCGATAAAGCTGTTGTGAACATCATCAGCACTTCCCCAGCCTTGCTCGACAATAAAGTCAGCGCGTATTTTGGAAAGTTCTTCTAGGTTTAAGCCTGCGGGGACAGGTCCATCGTGTAATACGTCGCGCCACGGTAAAAAATCTCCAGTGAGTTTTGCTTGTTGCATGATACGGATAGCAGAATCACCGTTAGTGATATTTAATATTTTTTTATCGTGAGACATATGACTGGATAACTTTATGGCTGGGCTAATAATAAAACCTGATCAGGCTGTGCTTGAGTTTCTAAAATCAATACAAATTTATAAGGTTTACTAATGTTCTGTTTTGGAAGTATTGCAACTAGGAAGTCTTTTTTAACACGTAAGTCAGGTTGAAATTCAGTGGCAGAAATAGGCTCTTTTACACTGTGCTCTAAATCATAAATCCATAAATGGTAGCTTTGTTTAGCAGAAAGTTTGGGCAGATGATTAAAACGCATCACGCCTTGCTGCTGTTGAGTGCTCCAGACTAAGTCCCCCTGAATATTTTTTGCGAGAGGGTTTAAAGTTTTAAGCCAATTGCTTTGCAAAAAATCACTGCTTTCTAATAGTTCATTACGTTGTTGGATTAATGGTTTTTGGTTTTGCTTAGCGGTGATATTGAGACGGCTACTCTTAGCTAAATTTAAAGTGGCAGAACTGAGTGTGATTAAAGATATAGATATGACCGCAATCCAAAACCATAGAGGTGGCTTGAATTTATTTTTTGTTTGAGTTGTTGTTTTTGTATTCATACTAATATATTGGAAATATAGCGCGTCTATTTTCACAGAAATGCTATAGAACGACTATAATAGTCGTCTTTTCTCCCTTTCCTTAAAAAATTAAAATGTCACAAACACATATTCTTGGCAAAGATGCCGCGCTAGAAGATTCCATTTCCAGCATGCAACAAAAATTACAGGCACTAGATTACAATATTATAGAACAATCTTGGCTAAACCCTATTGCTAATGTTTGGTCGGTACATATTCGCGATCGTGATTGTCCTCTGTTATTTACTAATGGTAAAGGCGCATCGAAAAAAGCTGCTTTAGCCAGTGCTTTAGGTGAGTTTTTTGAACGGCTCGCTTGTAATTACTTTTGGGCTGATTTTTATTTGGGCGGTGAATGTAGTCAAGCTGATTTTGTTCATTACCCTAATGAAAAATGGTTTCCTATTATAGAAGGTAAAATGCCCGAGGGTTTATTAAGCCCCAGCCTATGGGATTTCTATAACTACGAAGATGAGCTTCACGCAGATGCTATCATTGATTTTAACTCCAGTAATCCCCAGCGTGGCGTTTGTGCCTTACCCTATGTACGTCAACGCGATGGTGAGAGTATTTATTTTCCCGTTAATATTATTGGCAACTTATACGTTAGTAATGGTATGTCGGCGGGTAACACAGCCTCAGAAGCACGAGTGCAAGCCTTGTCCGAAATTTTTGAGCGCGCTATAAAATTTAAGATTATTAGTGATGGTACGTGTTTGCCAGATATTCCAGATGAGGTGTTGCAACGCTATCCAAGTGTACAGGCAGGTATCAAAGAGCTGGAGCAGGCGGGCTATTCTTTATTGATCAAAGATGCTTCTTTAGGAGGGCAATACCCTGTTATCTGTGTGACATTGCTTAACCCTCAAGACCAAGGTTGTTATGCCAGTTTTGGCGCACACCCCAGTTTTGAAATTGCACTAGAGCGCGCCTTAACAGAGTTATTGCAAGGTCGTGGTCTAAATGCGCTAGAAGGTTTTGCAGCACCAGGTTTTGATTTGGATGAAGTCGCAAGCCTGCAAAACCTTGAAACGCACTTTATTGATTCAAGCGGTATTATCCATTGGGATTATCTTGCAGATAAGCCAGATTATGAATTTAGTGATTGGGATTTTACAGGGTCTACAGAAGAAGAATTTGATTATCTCTGTAAGCAGATTCATGCTGATGATTTAGATATTTATATTGCCGATTATGAGCACTTAGGAGTATATGCTTGTCGTATTCTTGTGCCAAGCATGTCGGAAATATACCCCCCTGATGATCTAATTTGGGCGAATAATAATGTCGGCATGGATCTGCGTGAGCGTATATT
>DQSN01000039.1 GCA_015663245.1 Leucothrix mucor | reverse complement strand
TCAACCAGATACTTTAGTACAGGTGCAACAAGAGCAAGTTTTGCACCTGTACGAAAAAACTGGTCTTAGCTTTTGGGGAAATATTGTTATTGCAAGTATTCTTACCGTCATGCTGCTCTTGCAAGCGAAGACAGAGCTATATCTTTACTTATTCCTTTGGTTTGGTTTAATCATATCTCTTAGCATTTATCGGTTAATAGTTTCTCAAAATTTTCAACAAGAGCGTAGCCTTAATAAAGAAAAAATAAATTATTGGGCAAATAAATACATTAATATTAGCACCGTCATTAATATTATATGGGGCAGTATTGGTTATCTTTTCTTCCCTGATCAACTGCTTTACCAAGGACTTTTGTTGCTCTGTTTATTGAGTGTGCTGCTTGCTTCTGTCCCTTTATTAGCAATATCACGGCCTATTTACTATTTGCAGATGCTGGTCGTTTTATTGCCAATTACAATCTATCTTATTTGGCTAGGACAGACTGAGCATTATGTCATGCTTGTAGTACTATTTACTGCGTCTATTAGCTTAATCGCTGCTGCAAACTATATCTATGAATTGATTTATGAATTGCAAAAGACGCAGGCAAACTTATTGCGGCAGGCAAATACAGATCAACTTACAAAAATCCCCAACCGCCGCCACTATGATCAGGCTTTTAAAACTGAATGGCGACGTTGCACACGTGAAGATTTACCCATTTCAATGTTATTAATTGATGTTGATTATTTTAAAAAATATAATGACAAACTTGGTCATGCTGAAGGCGACTTTTGTTTGACAAAAATTGCTAGTCGTTTGAGCAGTATTTCACGACGACCTGGCGATGTTGCTGCCCGTTATGGTGGCGAAGAATTTGCGGTACTATTACCAAATACATCCCTAGAAAATGCCATGATGCTAGCAGAAAGACTTAGAGTTAGTGTGGAACGCCTCAAGATAAAGCACCCAACATCGGAATATGAGTTCGTGACGGTGAGTATCGGTGTTTCGACCTGTGATCCTATGCAGCGTAATGACTCTAATAGTGATGTTGTCTTTCCTGCGATGTTGACGAACTCAGCAGATAATGCGATGTATTTAGCGAAGCGACAAGGTCGTAATCGTATTGCAACACAGGGCTGTGGCGAACAAAAGATAGCTAATATATTACATGAGGAATCCCTTAAAGATGGCAACAGAGCAAAGCACCAAGAACCAGCTTAATCAATTAAAAAAGCAACTTGCTGACTGTCCTCGTTCTCAATTTTTCTCCTTTAATCGCCGTATTCAACAACTTCATAAAAAGTTCTCTGATAATAGTTTTCAAAAACTTCACCAACAAATCACCACAGCAATCGAAAAACGTCAACGGCGTTTAGATAACCTCCCTACACCCAGCTACCCCGAGCAACTTCCTGTCTCCAAAAGACGCGAAGAAATTATTAAAATAATTGCAGAAAATCAAGTGACTATTCTATGTGGTGAAACTGGTTCTGGAAAAACCACCCAGATACCAAAGATGTGCTTAGAGCTAGGTCGTGGTGTCGATGGACTGATTGGTCATACACAGCCGCGGCGTCTAGCGGCGCGTAGCGTTGCGACTCGTATTGCCGAAGAATTAAAATCAGAACTTGGTACGCATGTTGGTTACAAAGTGCGCTTCCACGAAAAGCAAAATGATAATACTTACATCAAGCTAATGACCGATGGTATCTTACTTGCCGAAATTCGTTCTGATCGTTTCTTAAGTCAATACGACACTTTAATTATTGATGAAGCCCACGAACGTAGTCTCAATATTGATTTTATCCTTGGCTATCTCCGCTGGTTATTGCCGCGGCGTAAAGACTTAAAGGTGGTTATTACCTCAGCGACCATTGATCCTGAGCGTTTTTCAAAGCATTTTAATAACGCTCCGATTATTGAAGTGTCGGGGCGTACTTTTCCTGTTGATATTCACTATCGTCCACTCATTAGTGATGATAAAGACGACAAAGATCGCGATATGATTGGAGCAGTTATTGAAGCAGCAGATGAGTTACATCGGGCTGGTCCTGGGGATATTTTGGTGTTTTTCTCAGGTGAGCGAGAAATAAGAGAAGCTGCTGAAGCCCTGCGTAAACATCAACCTGCTAGCACAGAAGTTCTGCCCTTATTCTCACGTTTAAGCAATGCAGAACAAAACCGTATTTTCCATCCAAGTGGGCGGCATCGCATTATTTTATCAACGAATGTCGCAGAGACATCGCTGACTGTGCCTGGTATTAAATATGTGATTGATACAGGTGTTGCACGTATCTCTCGCTATTCTTGGCGCTCACGCGTGCAACGTCTGCCCATTGAACGTATCTCTCAAGCTTCCGCTAATCAACGCTCAGGACGTTGTGGACGTGTCAGTGATGGTATTGCTATTCGCTTATACAGCGAAGAGGATTTTAATGCGCGTGATGAGTTCACCATGCCTGAAATCCTTCGCACTAACCTTGCCTCGGTCATCTTAATGATGTCTACCTTAAATCTTGGCAAGATAGAGGCGTTCCCTTTTGTTGAGCCGCCTGATAGTCGCATGGTACGTGATGGTTTTAAATTGCTCTACGAAATTGGCGCAGTGGATGGCGATTATAAAGTTACACCTTTGGGCAGACGCTTAGCGCACCTTCCTATTGATACCCGTTTAGCACGGATGTTATTAGCCGCAAATGATGAAGGCGCACTGCGTGAGGTGTTGATTATAGTCAGTGCTTTAGCTATTCAAGACCCGCGTGAGCGCCCACTCGATAAACAGCAAGCCGCTGATGAAAAACATAGTCGTTTTAAAGACAAAAAGTCTGACTTTATCAGCTACTTAAACTTGTGGAATTATTATCAAGAAAAGAGAAAGGAACTATCCCAAGGGCAGTTACGGCGTTTATGTAAAAAAGAATTTCTCTCTTATATGCGTATGCGCGAGTGGTTTGATACGCATAAGCAATTACACCTTAGTTTACAAAATGCAAAGCTTAAAGAAAGCCCGCAAGAAGCTAATCCTGATGCGATTCATCGTAGTTTATTAACAGGTTTATTGGGACATATTGGTTTTCAAGAAGAGAAGCGTGAATACCTTGGTGCTAATGGTCGAAAGTTTTATGTTTTTCCTGGTTCTGGTGTTAGTAAAAAACCACCCAAATGGGTGATGGCGGCGGAGTTAGTCGAAACATCGCGCCTTTACGCACGTACAGTTGCTGCTATTCAGCCGCAGTGGGTTGAGCAACTTGGTAAACATTTATTGCGTCATCATTATAGTGAGCCGCGCTGGGAGAAGCGACCTGCCCAAGTTGCTGCCAGTGAACGTACCTCCTTTTATGGTATTACCATTACTCCACAGCGGCGTATTAATTTTGGACCAATTGATACCGTGGTATCGCGTCAAATATTTATTCGTCATGCGTTGGTTTACGGTGAATATCAATGTAAAGCCCCCTTTTTTTTACATAACCTCCGCTTGGTTGAAGATATTGAAACCTTAGAAGCGAAGTCACGTCGCCGTGATATTTTAGTTGATGAGGATACGCTCTACGACTTTTACGATCAGCATTTACCCCAGCATATCTACAGTGGTAAAGCGTTTGAGAAGTGGCGTAAAAAAGTTGAAAATAAAAACCCTGAAACACTATTTTTAACCAAAGAGTTGTTAATGCAACGGGATGATTCGCATGTGGATCATAATCTATATCCTGATCACCTCACGGTGCAAGGAATGCAGCTACCATTGCGTTATCATTTTGAACCAGGTAGTAAAGATGATGGCGTGACGATTCGTGTGCCTTTTGCTGCCCTAGGACAATTAAAGTCGGCAAATTTTGAGTACCTTGTACAAGGCATGCTTGAAGAGAAAATTATCTATTTTATTCGTAGCTTACCTAAACAAGTACGCAAACAGTTTGTGCCTGCTCCTGAATATGCCAAAGCTTGTATGGAGTCAATAAAACCGAGTGATACAGCCTTTATTCCTGCGATAGCACATCAACTGCATCGTATGACAGGCAATGAAATAGATATTCAAATACTCAAAGCTATCAATTTTGAAGATCATTTGCTTATGCGCTTTGAGGTGGTTGATGAAAGCGGTACAGTCATCAAAGCAGGACGTGATTTAGAGCAATTAAAAGGCATTACTCGCCAGAAAACAACCGAGCAAATCTCTAAACAAAAAACCAATACAATTGAGCGTGAAGGGCTGACAAGCTGGGATTTTGATGTGCTACCTGAAACTGTCATTATTGATAGCATGGGTATGAAAATTAAAGCTTGGACGGCTTTGGTTGATCAAGGAGAGACGGTTGCTATTAAGCTGTTTGATTCTGCGGAGAAAGCACAGCAGCAGACGGGTTTGCTCAAACTTATCATGCTTGCTTGTAGCAAGGAATCTCGTTATTTAAAAAGTAATCTACCCAATATTCAGCAGCATTGTTTGCATTATGCTTCGACAGGTAAATGTGAGGAGTTAAAGAAAAGTATTATCGTTAATAGCTTTCGCCTTTGCTTTGATACTGATAATTTTAACTGTGCTAAGCAACAAGATTTTGCGGCGCATGTCGAAAAACATCGTAGCAAGCTAGTGTCACAAACAACGGATATTTGTCATCAACTAGATACTATTTTATCTTTTCATCATAAGGTGAAAAAAGCGCTTAAAGGCAATGTAAACCCAGCGTGGCTTGATGCGCTTAGTGATATTACCGAGCATAGCCAATCATTGGTATATGTGGGCTTTCTTGATAATCTTGATATGCACGAGTTACGTCAATATCCTCGCTACCTAAAAGGCTTGCAACGGCGCATTGAAAAATTAATAGATAACAGCCATAAAGATCGTGGTTTACGTTTGCAGGTGCAATCACATTGGCGTAGCTATCAAATATTAATGGCTAAAGACAAAGGAAATAAACACTTGTTTTCACCCCAGTATAAAGCGGCACTACAAGACTACCGCTGGATGCTTGAAGAATTTCGTATTTCGCTGTTTGCGCAAGAGTTAGGGACGGCTATGCCGATTTCTGAAAAGCGCCTTAAAAAGAGATGGAGAGAAATAAATGAGTTGTAAAGCACCGTTGTTCGGGGCTATTAGACCCTATAAATAAAAAGAACAAAAAATCAGCTACTTATAAAGAATAATTGCACTACAATAAGCAACTATCGGGCATCTCGCAAAAGATCTATATGTTCTAAATTTCCTCCCCTTAAATTCTGAGCCCTAAGTGAGTCAATGTGCAAATAATGAAACGATTTCAAAAGCTAGTTGTTACTATCTTCGCCACGCTTCTGTACTTAATCTCCCCATTTATACTCTCAGCTCAAGCCAGTGAAGTCTCCATTACTGAGATTGTTAATAAGGTTAATATTCAGCTACAGAGTAATCAGTATGCCCCTCAGTCTGTAAGCACCTTAAAATTTGCCAACTTGATCAAGTCTAAGGCAATAAAAAACGGCAAAAATAATGAGTTGGTTTTTATTCTTGCAGGACAGTCTAATATGGCTGGCTATGGTACAACGGCTAAGTTGTCCGCAAGCTATAAACGCACTCCCTCAAATGTAAAATTTTACTTTAATGGTTATCCCACTAAAATGAGCCGTTTTGCTCGCTTTGGCCCTGAGGTGAGTTTTGCTCATGCCATCTCACGACGTTTTCCTCATAAAAAAATTAAACTGATAAAATTTGCGGTAGGTGGAACATCCTTATTTGCATGGGATCCTCGCTGGCGTTTAGGCAAGGCGCGGATGACACGTAATGCTAGCGCAGGACCTCTCTTTAAAAAGCTACTACAAACTATTCGTACACATATCAAGGATAAAAATGCACAGCTAGCAGGAGTGTTGTGGATGCAAGGCGAGACAGATGCTCGTTATCCTGGTGCGGCTAACACCTATTCACAAAACTTGGCTCAATTTGTAAGTGCTTTGCGTAGAGAGTTAAAGTCTCCTAATTTAGCTTTTTTTATGGGAGAAATAGATCCACCACTAAAGTTTTTTCCGTATAGAGAAATTGTTAGGAAAGCACAACGTAAATCCTCAGCACATATACGTAATAGTCGATTAATCTCTACTAAAGGCTTGGCAAAGCGCAATGATCACTTGCATTATAACACTGAGGGACAGCTTGCCTTAGGAATGCGCTTTGCGCAGGCTTATATACAAGCAACAAAGTATCGTCATTAGGAAGTCTGTCTGATTGGGTGAATTAATAACATTTGGCTTCTTAAAAGAGCCATTATCTGGAGCATCGACGCTTTTATCAGTAAAGCAGTGAAAAAAATAATTTCTTCGCCTATCTTTATTTGCATATATATTGGAAGAATTTGTTGAAAATTATCGCTAGGAGTATCTATTCTCGGACAGACTCCTAGTCGGTATATTAATATTATTAATTCTTCTCTAATTCACGGATGAGTATGAGACTACAACATGAATACTAAAAACAAATTACGCATGACTACATTAGGCTTGTCATTGCCTTTATTGATGCTGATTGCTGGTCAAACGGTAAATGCAAAAGCCAGTGCGCTAGATTTAAGTCAATCAGAAATGTTGAATATCATTAATGGTAAGATAGCTAAAGTGCAGGCAGCTCGTAAATATGTACCAAAACCAAAGCCTGTTTATCATCGCCCTACCGCACCCGCGAAACGTGTTGTAGCGAGAAAGCCAGCTCAATATCGCCCACCTGTTAAACGCTATGTGCAGCCACAACGCCGCCAACAGCCGCAACGTTATGTGGCGCCTGTACGCAGACAAGCCCCGCCTGCTAACTTGCCAGCATGGAGACGTCCAGCAAGTCATACTGAAACGCGTGGATCAGGAGATGCTATTTTTGCAGCGGCTAAAAATAGAAATATGCGGATGCTACAGCAAATATTAGAAAGTGGAGTTAATGTAAATCACCGTAATTTTAATGGTGAAACTGCACTGCATATCGCTGCGTCGCTAGGTAACCTTCAAATGGTTAGGTATTTGATTAGCAAAGGTGCGAGTGTGAATGGAGCTACAGGTAAGCGGTGGTTGCCAATTCATCATGCGGTACGCTTTGCTCATCCAGCGGCAGCTCACTATCTAATCGCACGTGGCGCATCTCTATGGGCAAAAAACTCTGATGGATTAAGTGCTCTTGATATTGCTAAAAAGTCAAAGAACCCACAAATTAGAGCTATTGCTCAAAAACGCGGTTATTAAAAGTTAGTTAGGAACTCTAAAGAAATTAAGTTACCCTCTTAGTTGTCCTTTTCCTCCTGATTAAATCATCTCAATCGTTGCGTAGAATAACTATGCGCCTGCTACGCTTCTAAGTTGGGCTAAAGCCCAGCTAAGTCTTGAGATAATC
>DQSN01000085.1 GCA_015663245.1 Leucothrix mucor | reverse complement strand
TAGATGCCCTTTCTGATCTGAGTCTAGCTTAGTTCTCATTAAGAGAAAATAAAGCCCAATGACTGAATTTAAAGGAGTACGAATTTCATGGCTCATGGCAGCAAGAAACTCACCTTTAACCTGATTAGCTTTTTTAGCATCTAGGGTTGCTTGCTCCAACTCCTCTTCATGCGATTTACGGTCACTAATTTCTCTCGAACAGCTAATGAACCACGGTAATAATGATCTTCAAAAAGGGGCGACAACTTTACTGCAAACCACCGTTGAGACTGATCTTTAAAACAATCAATTTCAACGATATGGCCCTTTTTATTTTCTTCTATCGCTTTATCAAAATCAGCTAATACATTATTTGGAATTAAACTATCTAGATCTTTCCCCAATACCGACCCTTGCATATTAATGAGCGTTGTTTGCTCATTTTGACCATGAAAAAAGGCAATTTTCTTTCTCTGGTCAATCAAATACACCGTGTCACTCATCGAGGAAAGTACACTTTTCAGCTTAGCTTCCGACTGACTTAATAATTTAAGATCAAGCTGGTGTTCTTTCACTTCCAGATGTAATTCTCGTGTTCTTAAACTAACGGTACTCTCTAGGTTATCACTATTTTGTTGTAGCTCTTTCCCCATTTGCCTGCGTTGAAAAACCTCCTTATGAAGCTGCTCATTGCTTAGCTGTAATTCAGTTGTTTTGTCTGCAACACGTCTTTTTAAATGTCGATTAAGAATAAAAAAGGCAATACTAATCAAAGAAACAATACCTGCAACGGCTAATATAAAGCCCAGCACACCCCAAAGCAGGTTGGTATCTGAATCTTCTTTACTATAAATTAAACCATCAAAATTCTCACTACTAGGCAGCATTTTCAAACGAATAATGGCATCTGACATTCGTTTCCAGCGACTAAGACTGGTATGACCTATCTCAACGGCATGAGGAGAAATTAACTCTTGGGTGATTTTAGCTTCGTATTTTAAATGTTCAAAACTATGACTAATGGTGTATGTCTGCATCATCATTTTTATCGTTTCATTAGGATGCTGCAATGCATATTGCCAACCTTTAATGACCGCTTTCCGCATTTTTTCTACGGTGTCAGGATACTCCTCTAACTCTTGCTCTGTTGTAAATAAGGCATCTCCATAAAAATCAACACCATAATTTATTGGTTTAATAATATTTATTTTTTTCTTATTTTTTAGAAAAAAGTAGGGGTGACTGCTTAGATAAATATATTCAACGTCATCATAACTATGATCACCTGCCTGTAACTGCCACTCGGCAAGCTGGACTTTTTCTCGTGCTACTCCCTCAAATTCCAGCATTGCTGCTATTTCGATAATGGGCTTGCCATCAACAAGAATATTAACTTTTTTACCAATAAGGTCGTGAGGACTAATGATGCCACTTTCTTTTGCTACTGCCAATGCAGAAGCAGAATGTTGAAAAATACTAGCAACAACGACAACGGGTTTGTTATTAAGCCTACTGTAAACAATATCACTTGCACTCACCCCATACTGCGCTCTTCTCTCTAGCACCTCATTGATGACATTAATCTTTGGTCCACCTTCTCTGAGCTGTACATTCAAGCCCTCGTAAGCAAAATAGCCTTGTGAAAGTGCTGCGTAGTAACCAGCAAACTGGAACTTGTGTTACCACTTTAATTGAATGGTTATTGCTCGACTGTTTTCTAATGCGCTTTCAGCAAAGCTACTGTTACTACTGAAATAAGTAGCGAGGGATATAAAAAAGAATAAGATAAATTTCAAGGAGATATTCCAAGGGCGATAAAGAGTAGAACACTGCATAACTGATCAATATTTGTGTGGGATATTTTGAGGATTATACATTAAGGACAGAAGAACCAACAAATTGAGTTTAGGTTATTGAAAGTCTAGTTAAAGCTTTAATCTTCAGGAGGGAGCACTTTATAAGCGCTCCCTCTTAATCAACTACACTTTAATCTCTCTATACTGTCCATTTTCTAAGCCATCAATAGTCCATGAGCCAATGCGATAGCGGATAAGCCTTAAAGTGGGGCAATCAATGGCAGCCGTCATGCGACGCACTTGGCGGTTGCGCCCTTCTTTAATGGTTATCTCCAACCACGTTTCAGGGATATTTTTGCGATAACGTACTGGTGGAATTCTTTCCCATAATAAATAGGGTTCACTGATAACCTTTACTTTAGCAGGTAAGGTCATACCATCTTTCAACTCAATACCATCACGCAAGCTCTGTAAGCTTTTTTCACTGGGAATGCCTTCTATCAGCACCCAATAGGTTTTACTCATTTTTTGCTGTGGGTGAGCAATTTTATGCTGTAATTTTCCATCATCAGTCAATAGCAATAAGCCTTCACTGTCTTTATCTAAACGACCCGCAGGATATACGTTTTTTTGTTTGATGTAAGAAGCGAGCGTCTCACGATTATCAGCATCGCTAAATTGAGAGAGTACGCCAAAGGGCTTGTTAAACAGAATTAATTTCGACATGGCTAACCTTGATAATGAGTATGAAAACAAGTTGCTCATTATAGATGTTTCTTTATAAACTTTGGCATCTATCATTTCACTTAATACTTTTTATGAATATAAATCTTAGCCTACTCACTCTTTTTATAAGCTTATTAGTCTCTGCTTGTACTGGCTTGCCTGTGATGAACAAGCCCTTGAATGATGCCCCTGCTATTGCTAGCGAGACAGAAAAAACCAACAATGACGAAGATCGTTCCGATGATTTAAGCTTGTTACTGACTTTTTCTGGTGGAGGTACACGGGCGGCAGCACTTTCTTATGGAGTACTGGAAAAGCTTAGAAATACTTCAATAGTATTTGATGGCAAAAGAAGACGTTTGGTCGATGAGATTGATCTAATTTCATCTGTATCGGGCGGGAGTTTTACCTCTGCTTATTACGGTCTTTTTGGTGATGAGATATTCAAAAACTTTGAGCAAAAATTTTTGAAAAAGAAGATTCAAACAGAGTTATTAAAACTATGGTTATTAAGCCCAAAAAACTGGGTGAAGTTAGTACCCGCCGTATTTGGACGTAGTGATTTGGTAGCACAATACTACAATGAAAAAATATTTCGTAATAAAAAATTCGCTGATTTACGTAAAAAGTCACCACATATCATTATCAATGCAACCGATTTGTCAGTTGGTAAGGGGTTTGCCTTTATGCCTTATCACTTTAGCTGGATTTGCTCTGACCTCAGTAGCTTTCCTATTGGGCGTGCTGTCGCCGCATCTTCTGCTGTACCCGTCTTATTTTCACCCATTTTATTAGAAAACCATATGGAAAAATGTAGCTATGCACCTATTCTATGGGGAGATGTGAAAAATAAGGAAGACAATAAACATTATCAGCATGCCTTGGAAATCAGAAAATATCGTAACGCTAAAGATTATGCTTACCTACATTTAGTTGATGGTGGAGTTGCAGATAATTTAGGGATTCGCTCATTATTAGATATGGTGACTTACCATAATGATAATATGTGGAACTTAATGAAAGCCTACCGCATGAAAAAGACTAAACAAATGGTCTTTATGGTAGTAAATGCCTCTAATGCCATAACAAAAGATTTTGCTAAATATAGAAAGTCACCGACAACACAGGAAGTTTTACAATCGGTAACAAGGGTGCAATTCAAGCAACTTAATGACAATACCGTTGATTTACTACGCAGTAAATTCCCTGAATGGACACAACAAATAAAGCAACAACGCTGTGCGGAAGAAA
Source organism: Leucothrix mucor (assembly GCA_015663245.1). Classification (GTDB taxonomy): domain Bacteria; phylum Pseudomonadota; class Gammaproteobacteria; order Thiotrichales; family Thiotrichaceae; genus JAGLBW01. Next base: position 623 of record DQSN01000085.1, on the reverse strand, counting down.
AAACAGCAAATTGTGGTGATATACAGTTTCACCTGATTGAAGTGAGTCTTGATAAACTCAAAGCAGGCAGTACCGATTTCTTAAAATATGCTCCCACGAGTTTAGAATTAGAACCTAAAATAGTGGACAAACTTAAACAATCTGCAACTCAATTATTGGATGAATCAGAAGAATTTCAAGACTTTTTAAAAGAGTTGCAGAGTTTGTAGTTATACGGGTAAAGCACCTCGCATAAAGGCGACACAGCCCTTAACGGTACTAACATCACCATGTGTACTTCCCATAGCCGCAAAATGAAAGTCGCCAGCACTTAGGGAAATATCACCCAGAGTTAAGTCGCCCTCTAGCATAAGGGTTTCTTCATCAAAAGGATGATCATGCCCTTTCATTTTGAACCCTGGCTCTAGTTTTACAAGGTAAGAAAGTAAACTATCGGGAGCCGTTATATCTCCATTTAGAATTTTCACCTTAGCGCCTGGTAAAGCGTCTATCCAGTCATCATCGCCACCGTGTACAACAACAAGCTTTTTCTCATCCAGTGCTTTTTTATCACGTATTTTTTGCATCACATTAGCACGCATACGATTTGTGGCTTCTAGCGAAAGAGGAAGAGGTTCATGTGC
>DQSN01000094.1 GCA_015663245.1 Leucothrix mucor | reverse complement strand
TCTGTTGTTCAGGCGTTAGTGCTTTTTTTTCTGTGGTGTTTTTCCTTCAAGTTCCTCAAGGTACTGCTTTTTCCAGCGGCTACCTGCTGAAGACCCAGCATCAGATACCTCCATCACTTGAGTGTTTGTATAACCTTCATCAACCATTAGCTTGGCATACTCAAGGCGTTGCTCTACGCTAAAGCTGGGTTTGTTTTTAGGGATTCTATCGGTCATCATTTATTCCTTATCTTTGGGAGATTATAAGCTATAACTCCTTCTAAGATTATTAGACCATTACAGGGTTTTAACCCCGCTAAAACGGGACTAAAGTCCCAGTTCCTATTTTTAATTAAGATGTGTATTTATTAGGATTGGTATAATACCTACATTGCCTGTATTTTAATAAGCTGTTCTTCTAGCTGTGCAAGTGCTGTCTTTTGCTCTTCCGCTTGCTTGCGAACTTGATCAACCACATTAGCAGGTGCTTTATCAGCAAAGTTTGGATTGCTTAAACGTCCTTCTAAGCTTTGCAGTCCTTTTTGGATTTTTTCGATTTCTTTGCTCAAACGTGCTGTTTCAGCGTCTTTGTCGATTATGCCTGCAAGTGGAATAAGTACCTTCATTTCACCCACTAAAGCGGTAGCTGATTCAGGTGCTTCGTCTCCATCATTTAACCATTCTGCACTTTCAATTTTTGCTAGTGAGTTGATGAAAATGGCATTTTCATCAAACGTCATTTTATCCGTATCTGTCCAGTTTTGCAGGAGTATAGGGAGTGCTTTACTAGGCTTAATATCCATCTCTGAACGGATTTTACGAATACCGATAATGAAGTTTTTAACCCATTCTAATTGCTGGTTTACGGCTTCATCAATCAAGCTATCATCAGCAATAGGGTAAGCTTCTAACATAATGGTATCGTTAGTTTTACCTGTTAATGGCTTGATCGTCTGCCAAATTTCTTCGGTGATAAACGGCATTATTGGGTGAAGCAAACGCAGGAGTGTTTCAAATACGCTGACTAAGGTATGACGTGTGCCACGTTTTTCCGCGTCGGAGCAGTCATCTGAGAATAGAATAGGTTTGGATAGTTCCAAGTACCAATCGCAATATTGTCCCCATGTGAATTCATAAAGTGCTTTTGCGGCAAGATCAAAACGGTACTTTTCAAAATGCCCAATTACTTCCGTTTCTACTGCTTGTAGTTGAGAAATAATCCAGCGATCTGCTAATGATAGCTCAACAGGGTCATTTGGATTTAAGCCTACATCTTGATCTTCGGTTTGCATCAACACATAACGTGCGGCATTCCATATTTTGTTACAGAAGTTACGATTACCTTCTATGCGCTGTAAATCGAAACGAATATCACGTCCGTTTGATGCTTGAGTGGCGAAAGTGAAGCGCAGTGCGTCTGTTCCATAGGCGGGAATGCCATCAGGAAATTGGCGTTTGGTTGCTTTGCGAATTTTCTCAGCAAGATGCGGTTGCATCATATTGCTGCTGCGTTTTTCCAGTAAGTCCTCTAAAGAAATGCCATCGATAACGTCTAATGGATCAATCACATTACCTTTGGATTTTGACATTTTTTGACCGTCGCCATCACGTACAAGTCCGTGCATATACACTTCTTTGAAAGGTACTTCGCCATCCATAAACTTCATGCCGAACATAATCATGCGGGCAACCCAGAAGAAAATGATGTCAAAACCTGTGACGAGAACATTGGTGGGATACCATGTTTTTAGTGCGTCAGTATTTTCAGGCCAGCCGAGGGTAGAGAAGGGCCATAGCGCAGATGAGAACCATGTATCAAGTACATCCTCATCTTGACGTAATACGATATCATCGCCTAGTTGATGTTTTTCACGCACATCGGTTTCGGATTTTCCAACATAGATTTTTTCAGAGGCATCGTCGTACCACGCAGGGATTCGGTGTCCCCACCATAGTTGACGTGAAATACACCAGTCATTAATGTCTCGCATCCAACTGAAATACATGTTTTTATAGTTGTCAGGAACAAACTTAATGCGCCCGTCTTCAACCGCTTCGATAGCAGGTTTAGCAAGATCTTCTACTTTTACATACCACTGATCCGTTAAGTATGGCTCCACAATAACGCCCGAGCGATCACCACGTGGTGGTTTGAGTTTGTGTGGTTCTACTTTGACTAATAGACCTGCTTCATCAAGGTCTTCTAAGATTTTCTTGCGCGCATCAAAACGATCTAGTCCACGATATGCTTCTGGTGCATTGTTATTCATAACCGCAGAAGGTGTCAGCAGGTTGATGATTTCCATCTCATGGCGCTGTCCGACTTCCCAGTCATTAAAGTCATGTGCAGGGGTGATTTTTACGCAACCTGTGCCAAATTCTGGGTCAACATATTCATCAACAATGATTGGAATTTTGCGATCCGTCATTGGAACCCAAACTTCTTTACCCACCACATCCATATAACGAGGGTCATCAGCACTGACTGCTAATGCACCATCCGCTAAAATGGTTTCAGGTCGAGTCGTAGCAATCTCCATAAAGCCATCACCTTCAACAAAGGGATACCTTACGTGATGCATAAAGCCGTCTTCTTCTTCGGCGATGACTTCAATATCAGAGAGGGCGGTGTGTAGAACAGGATCCCAGTTTACAAGACGTTTACCACGATAAATTAAGCCTTCATTGTAGAGTTGTACAAAGACATCTTGAACCGACTCTGATAAACCATCATCCATAGTGAAGCGTTCACGAGACCAATCAGGCGATGCGCCTAAGCGACGTAATTGCTTAGTGATTTGTCCGCCAGACTCTTCTTTCCAATCCCAAACACGCTCGATAAATTTCTCACGACCTAGGTCATGACGGTTTTTACCTTCTGCGTTTAATTGACGCTCGACCACCATTTGCGTTGCGATACCTGCATGATCTGTACCAGGTTGCCATAAAGTATTATCACCTTTCATGCGGTGATAACGGATAAGCGCATCCATAATCGTATCTTGGAAGGCGTGCCCCATGTGTAATGTGCCAGTGACATTTGGTGGCGGGATCATGATGCAGTAAGGATCACTCTCGCTATTATCACTAGGACTAAAATAGCCTTGATCTTCCCAATGAGTGTACCAGCGTTGTTCGATGTCTTGTGGGGCGTAAGTTTTATCCATGAGCGTTTATTTCTTGTCTTGATGAAGTGGACGAAAGGCAGAATTATAGCGTGAAATAACGGGATAGACTATTGATGAATAGCTTTCTAGTAGATGTGGGATAACCTTTTAATTGTAGTGAGAATGATGCAATAACCTTATTTCTTTACTAAGATTTAATGGCGATAAGGAGAATTTAGTGTGAGAAATATTGTACAAGTTTACGCAATGCTACTGCTGCTACCTATTTTTTTACAGGGATGCACTGAAAAGTCATCGACAGGAGATCTTGTCTGCCAACTAGTAGCAAAGGAAAAACAAACATGCTCATCTGTTTTGAGCTTGGAGTCGGGAGTCTTACGCTTTAGTGAGCAAGCGCATAGCTTTGAGCTGGTGGCGGATTATGATGCTTGCTTTCAAACAGAAACGTTACGCATTACAGGTGACTACAAACAGCACCCGCATAAATCGGTGTTTGATTTGGAAATGTTGGCAACAAAAATAGAGTCTAAAAATAATGTGGCAGAGCAATTCTCGCGCACGATAGGACTGGTTACGTTAAATAATACATCACTAAACGGACGCTTTGTGGATATTTGGGCAACGATTCGTACTCATACACAAACAGTAGAAAATTTACCAAAAATCGATGTTAGCTGTCGTGTTGATAATAAAGGAGAGGAGAAATGAGTGTGCAACAACAGACTTATCAAGGTCATGATATAAAAATAGAAGATGATGTGAAACTTATCATCAATGAAAAAGAGATTGATTATCTTGAGGATAAGGAGCAAGGGAAATGGTTTTCCAAGCACTTACCGTATACGCAATATGACTCACTAGAGGATTTAGCCAAGGCGATTGCGGTAGATACGGCAGAGTTTAAATGGATTGCAGAAAAGTTAGAAAATAAACAATAAATTATTAAGGGAGAATGGCTGTTAATTGATTGTGTAGAAGTTTCTAAAATATAAAAATACTGCGAATCAATAACGGCACAGCTTCCATAGTGCATTAAGGAGAATGAACTATGGCGATTAGAAAAGATGCAAATACGCTGTCTAGTGCAGAGCGTACCGAGTTAGTAGATGCAATACTGCAATTAAAAGCAGAGGGTATTTACGATCAATTTGTTTTACGACATGCGAATGCCATGATGATGGCAATTCACAGTTGCCCCGCATTTTTACCATGGCATCGTCGATATTTATGGGATTTTGAGCAAGAGTTGCAGCGCGTTTCTGGTAATCCTGATTTGGGTGTTCCTTATTGGAACTGGCCTGAAGGTGGTGCAAATGCTCCTATGTGGGATAATGATTTACTGGGCGGCGATGGTGATGCGGGTGGAGTTGTGCGCTCGGGACCTTTTAGAAGTGGTCGTTGGACGATTGTAAATTCAAGTGGAAGTGCAGCAGGGCCCTTAGAGCGTGGTTTTGGACGCAATACGGGCGGTGTTAATTTGCCAACTCGTTCTGCAATAGAAGGGTTATTACAGATAACACCTTATGATGCGAGTCCGTGGAATAGGGCGAGTAACCCAAGTTTTCGTAATGAGATGGAAGGTTGGTTGGGTGGCTTGTCTTTTCATAATCTAGGTCATGTATGGGTTGGTGGTTCAATGTTGCCAATGACATCACCGAATGATCCTGTGTTTTTCTTTCATCATTGTATGGTGGATAAAATATGGCATGATTGGCAACAGCGTTTTCCTGCTCAAGGTTATGTTCCTGTTACAGGTGGAAATATGGGGCAAAACCTGACTGCTACGATGGATAGTACGCCGCTTGCATCAATAGGGCGACGACCTATTGACGTGTTGGATAGTGGTGCTATAGGCATTGTTTATGATGATGCTACGCCGTCTCCACCGCCACCTCCGCCACCAGAACCTCCCGTTGGCAGAGTGACAGACTTGAGCCTAAATGCGACAGCGATTTCAGCCAGTATTGCAACGGCGGGTGAAATTGATGAATATCGTTTTAATGTTGTCAGCGCGGGTGAAGTAACCATTGAAACATCGGGTAGCTCCGATACTTTCATAAGCTTGTTTGGTCCAAACAGCACGACGAACCAGATTGCACAAAATGATGATGGTGGTGCTAATGTCAACGCTAGACTTGTCCTAAGTTTAGCCGTGGGAAGCTATCATCTTGCTGTGAGATTATTTAATTCAGCAGCAACAGGTAGTTATGCTATTCGAGTGACTTCTGAAGCTGATGTTCCACAGCCGCCTCCACAGCCACCTATTGATAGAGTGACAGATTTAAGTGTCAATGCTTCGGCTACTTCTGCGAGTATTGCCGTAGGGGGAGAGGTCGATGAGTATCGTTTTGATGTTGCAAGTTTTGGTGAAGTGACGATTGAAACATCGGGTGGTTCAGATACTTTTATCACACTATTTGGTCCAAATAACGCAACGGATCAGATTGCACAAAATGATGATGGAGGTGATAATTTAAACGCTAAAATCACAATGAATCTATCGGCAGGAACCTATCATGTCGCTACACGCTTATTTAGTCCGACTACAACAGGTAGCTATGCTATTCGCGTGAGTTCAGAAGCTGATAATAGTAGTGGCTCGCAACTGCCAGAGTTAGTGATTGATGCGGCGGAAACCTCTGCTGCAATATCCGCAAGAAGTGAAAGCGATGTCTACCGCTTTAGCGTGGTAAGCCCTGGTATTTACAGTATAGAAACGACAGGCTCAACAGATACTTTCCTATCACTGCTAGGTCCTAATGATGAGTCTTTATTGATAATGCAAGATGATGATAGTGGTGCGAGCTTTAACTCTCGTATTCGTCGTAATCTAGCGGTTGGTGAGTACTACGCTAGAGTGCGCCATTTTTCTGCTGATGGCACAGGAGCTTATTCGATTAGTGTTAAAAAACAGTAATTGAATAATTTTCCCATTAAAAAAGGCGACACAGAACTCTTTCTGTATCGCCTTTTTTAATTCAAGAGAGTGGGGCTTAACGTATTACTCTTTCTTTAGATGAGCCTTTAATTGTAATTTCTACGCGGCGATTCTGTGCACGACCTTGCTCAGACTGATTATTTGCGACAGGCAGGGTTTCACCCATACCTTGAGTGCGCATAAGTTGTCTGTTAATTCCTCTAGATGAAAGATAGGCTGCAACAGCATTAGCACGATTGTAAGATAAGCCCTGATTTGCTTGATGAGAGCCTACATCATCCGTATGCCCAACAATATGAAGTGATTTAAGCGACAGTTTCTGGCTAAGAATATCTTGTGCAAGTCTGTTTAAGGCATCCTTTCCGTCAAAGGTAAGTTGTGCGCTACCTGTGGCAAAATGTGAGCCTCCAGATAGCGTTTTATGTACAATTTTGTATTGTAGTTTGGGTGCAGACTTAGGTTTTACCACTGGCTTTGGTTTTACTGCTGGTTGAGGTATGTATACTGGCACTTCAACAACCTTTTCGATTATTTTAGTTTTTTGTTGCTGTCTAGCAAGAAATGAATGATCACGATAGCGGGGGCTCCAATTTACGCCAATATTAAATTGGTTAATGTCTTTATCGTAGTATTCAAATTCGGAACGTAAGGTTAGGTTTCTAGTAAGATCATATTCTGCCCCAAGCCCTGCAAAAATAGTAAGCATATGGTTTTGCTTGCTGATTACATCACCTTTATCTTTATTACTAAATTTAGCGACACCTAGTTTTCCCAGAGGGCGAAAACCTGCAATTTTATACGGTGAGTTATAAACAATATTTGCCCCGACGGCTTTATAATTCACCTTGCCTAACTTATTAGTTTTACTAGTCATTTCGGCATTACCAAAGTCAGCCCAAAAGGCTTCTAAGCCAAATTGTCGGGAAATATCTGTACCGATATAGACTTTTTTGGCGATATCGGTATCGCTGGTTGTACGCCAAGTGCTTCCTCCATCAGGATCTAAATTGCTTTGACCAAGGCTTCCGCCAACGTACCAACTGTTGGCTAAACTGCCAATGCTTGGAGCGGCATAGGTAGCTGATGAAAAGCTAAAGAGTGCAATAGTGAAGGGAAGAATATAGTATTTTTTTGTGTTTATTATTTTCATTTTTATTATTTCTATTTTTAATGAAAGCCTGTATTTAGATATACTTTTCAATACAGGATCTTAGTCAGATTTAGACATCGCTGTTATGCCATTTGTGTTTATAACTGCCTCCGAAAATAGTTTCGTTTTAAACCTAGTCCTAAGCCCATGAGAAGCAATATTAAGAGTGATGAACTGCCCGCGCCACCATTTACAATGGTGCTTACTTTTTCTGATGAATTCTCAATGTCGAGAGTTAGTATGGTTATTTTTTCTCCTTCTGCTTTGCTCCCTGAGATAATCGTAAAGTGTTTTGAAGTACCATCTTGTAAGTTATGTAACTCACAGCTCCATTTACCTGTTGCATCTGAGACTGTGGTACACACTTCACCATCGGTGCCTAATATTGTGATTTTGGTATTAGCATCACTTGTTCCTGTTAGTATCATGCTAGAGCCAGTATAGGTTTCGCCTTCAATAGGGCTGATGATAATGAGAGGTACTTTGGGAATATTAATACTTTCTTCTATGGTCGTTATATTGCCATTACTGTCTTCGGCTTTAATGATGATAGTGTAAGGTCCACCGACAGGCAGAGGTGGTAACTTACAGACCCAATTACCTTCTGCATCGACAATTGTCTCACATTTTACGCCTGTCGATGCGGTAACCGTTATTTTTGTGCCAGGTGTGCTGGTTCCAATAAAGCTAGGCGTAGAATCCCCAGCAGTACCTTTATCCCCAGGGCTAAGAATAGAAAGTGGTAACTTATCCGTTGAGATATTAATCACTTTTGTCGTGGTATTACCTACGCCATCTTCCGTTGTAATGGTTAATGTGAAGCTTTCATCCAAGGGTAGTGTTGGTAGTTCACAGCTCCAATGGTTAGTAGCGTCGGTTATGGAGGTACATTTTTGCCCTGTCGATGAAGTTACCGTTATCGTTGTACCAGGGGTGCTGGTTCCCGATATGCTGGGGGTTGTGCCTGATATTACGGCATTGTCTGTAGGACTACTAATAATAAGAGGTACTTCTGGAATGCTTAAAGACTGGCTAGTAGATGCTTCATTTCCTCTGGAGTCTTCTGTTTTTATAGTTGCTTGATAAGGTCCGCCAGTGGGTAGTTCGGGCATTGTGCATGACCAGTTTCCATCTGCATCCGTTGTAGTTGTACAGCTTTCTGTATTATTACCATCAGTGGGAATTGTAATGGTGATGCTTGTGTTGGGAGTACTTGTGCCACTAAATGTAGGTGTTGTGGAGCTAGCTAAGCCATTATCATCAGTGTCTAAATCAGTCACTTCAAGCGGTATTATAGGTGTTGTTACTGTGCGTGTTTCTGTCTTTTTATTTCCCGCAGTATCCTCAGCTATAATCTCAACACTTATTGTCGCGCCTAGTGGCAAGTCAGTTAGTGTATAGCTCCAGTTGCCCGAATCATCAGCTTGAATTGTAAATTCTTTTCCTGACGGTGATAGTTTAAATGTAATGCTTGCATTGGGATCAGTTTTGCCACTAAAAGTTGGGTTTGGATTAGTGATTGTTTGACTGCTATCTGGGGTTATATCTAAAACTATAGTGGCATCCTTTTCAATATTCTTGGTAAAGAAGGATTTATTTTTGGTATCAGTATCCGTAGATATTATGTCCACTTTGATGGAGCCATCAGTGAGATCACTTAAATTGGCAGGATCTTCAGAAAGGCTCCAGTTACCATTATCATCGCTTACAATGCTTTTAGTTACTTTATTATTATCTTTATCAGTAAAGATAACTTCAATGGGAATGTTTGGAGCTGCAGTGCCAGCAATAACGATACTGTTAACCTCTGTTCCATTAACAAGATTGTCGCCAGCTATGTTGTTATTGCTGAGTGTTATAGGCGTAATAATTTCAATTTTTGACTCTGCCGCGCTACTTTCTGTATAATTTATATCAAGTATTTGTAAGGAAATAGTACGAGTATTTGTCATAGATGTTGCTACAGCGTTAGAAAAAGCAATTTGTTTTAATGCTGATATATAAGCATTTTTTGATGCTGACCCTGTGAGATGAATTTCAGTATCATTATTGGATTCATCTTGATTCACACTGATTCCTGCTGGCAAGTTACCTATCGTTTCAATTTTATCATTTGGGTGAGCATTTGTTATTTGTATGCTCGCACCATTGATAATGTCACCGCTTAGCTGGCTGATAGATAGGTCGCTATCAGTGATTTTGCTTGCAGAACTTCCTAGTTTGTAAACTTGGTGGAAAGTATTTCCTAAAGCGGTTGAACTATTGTCGCTATCTAAATCAATAATAGCGGGTACTATGTCTGCTAGTTGATAGCCTAGTCTAAATTTTACAGTTTGTGCTGGGTAAATATGGTCAAATTTAAAAGCAATACCAATAGATTCATCTCCAGTATGGCTCCCCGAGTTCTTTAGGTGGTCAGTGCCTTCATAAACTGAGAGGGGGTTTCTATATGAAATAACTTGTTCTTGAAAAATTATGTTGCCATAAGTAACACGTGAATTTGCTCCTTCCCCAGATAAACCAAGTATTGATCCATCATCTTGTTCAGCTATTACTATTGCTCCACCACCGTCACCTCCTTGGCGAATAATTGTATTTTTAGTTACCGTGGAGTTATTTGTCTTAAAGTTATTATCAGGATCTACAGTGCGCATGTAATATACGTCATGCATGGTTTCTGTAGTGGTATTTTCAAGCTCAACATCAATAATCACAGATAACCCTGATGCATATATGCGGAAATTCTGTGTGATATTTAAGCCCTCAATAGAACCTTCCCAGGTCACTTTTCGGGTTGTTGTTGTTGTCTGGAAGTTGCCTAGGCTGCCAGGCACTGTTTTACTGGCAGCAGTATATTGTATATTTCTATTGTTATTGTAGTTAGTGCCATTAACGGTAATAGCCCAACCTTCTTCTGGGTAGCCATGGATGAAAAAATCACCATGATAACTATGCTGAAAGCCATCTTCTGAGGGATCGGATATATAACCTAAAATCCTTCCTTGAAATTTACCAGCTGGGGATACAACACGTGATCCAAAAGCACCGTCGGGAGAGATACCTACCTCAATATTATCACCATAAAGAAAAGCATTACCTTGGGAAATATCTAAGCTTGCCTGAAATTTATTGCTGTTAATATTAGCAATCAAAGTCGCGGCTTCTATTTTCCCTGTGTTTTTTTCTAATATCCAATCTTGATCTTTTGCTGGATTACCACTGATGTTGTTACTTGCGCTAACATCTGCTTGAGTGATTTTTGCTAATGCATTGATAAAAGCATTTCCGAGCTTTCCTTTAGCAACATCGCAACCATAAAGAAGAATATCGCCTTGCGAGCTAAGTGACTTTCCCCATTGATAAAATTGATCTTGATGGCTTTGAATAGTCGATTGTTGTAGCATTTTATCACCTAGTTTTAAACCACCTGAAAAACCGTGGGTGAATAGATGAAGTGCATCAAGGTTGCTATATTTTTTGAGTGTTTGAGTAATTTGCAGAATAGGACTTTTTGGGGAGTCCAATTTTACGATACGAATATTGTTAACAGACGGGTTTGCTTGGATGTCAGCAATTAAGTCTTGATAGTTTTGTATCGTGCTATCAATAAAAACAAGTTGATTGGGAGAGTTGTTGGATAGACTTTCTATTTCGGTGTTTAAGGGTGTTGCAGTGGCAAGGCTGCTAGAAAGTTGCAGAGATAGCCCCACAAACATTCCGAAAAATGTGGTCAGTTTATTATTCAATTTTAGTCCCCTGATAGCGTTGTGTTTCTTTTAGTTTTTATAGACAAAAATATAGACAAGGTTTATTTTTAAAATAGCTCTATTTCAGTTGTTATTATTTAATAATTATTTTGTTAAAAATGGAAATAAAGAAGTAAGTAATATTGTAAATAGGTATAAGTTTCACGCCAAGCCCAGGGTGTACTTTAACCATCATTTGTTTAAATTATCCGCAAATAATAGCACTAGATAGGTGATTAAGCTATATCAGATGGTTGTTTTTTGCACTATTTTAGTGCTGGGTTTAGGTAGAAAAATATAAGCATATGATTTTGAAAAATTAACACTAATTTTCATTTTTTTACTAAAATAATTAAAAAGAACCTGTACAGCAGAGGTTCAGTTATTTCCATTAAAACCAGTATAAAATATGTGATATTTACTCCTAAATATGCAGGGTTTTATTGCTTGATGATCTGCGGCGATACTCCTCTAACGGTAATTTCTACACGACGATTTTGCGCACGTCCACGCTCACTTCTATTATTTGCAATCGCTTGAGATGCTCCTCT
>DQSN01000027.1 GCA_015663245.1 Leucothrix mucor | reverse complement strand
CTTCCAGTATTTCCAGAGTTGTTATTACTTCCAGTGTTACTATTGCTTCCAGTATTTCCAGAGTTGTTATTACTTCCAGTGTTACTATTGCTTCCTGAGTTGTTACTACTTCCAGTATCACCACCTAAGCTTTGAATTAACTGCGCTATTAGCTGTAATAACTGAATAAGAACTGCTGAATTGTTATTCATTCCACCAGTATTCATCATTCCACCAGAATTTGAACCACCTGATGAAGAATTATTTGCTGCATTGCTATTATTTGTAGTACTGCACTGAGAACAGTTACTTGCGTGTGACGAATTATTTACATTCCACGTCATTTTAATACACCTCTATATTTTTTAGAATTTGCATGTTTTTGTTTGCAACTAAAAATTCCAAACTAAAAACAATGCCCTACTTTGTTTTTGCATAAGTAAAACAAAGTTTGATAATGTGAATAAAACAGGGCTGGGGAGGGATGCTAGTTTCACGAAATAAATGAATTGGAAAAACCATTTTACTTATATATTAAAGCTTAAAGGTCTTACGTCATTACTCAGCTCGTCTTCCTTGACATTAACCGCTCACCCTCCTTTAAATCCACTAGTTATATACATAACTGCCCTAGATATAGAACTTGCCCAAGAAAGCTTAAACTCTATGAAATTTCTAAGTGCAAATATGTATGGGTGTATATTTAGATTCAATTCCCAACTAGAACCAGCCTCACTATGATAATCGTCACTTAACATGTGCTGAACGGTCATTTCATTTATTTTCTAATTTTATGGTTATAAATATTATTTGAATGAGGTGAAAGGAGGGATTTATATGCTTATCTATATCAATAGATTAAACATATAGACAAGTATTTTCACAGCATAAGTATAAACAGCTTTCTGACACCCGCTAGGTCATGCGTACAAGCAATAAACCTTCGATATTACAGAATTAAGTCAGGGTAAATTCTAAATTAACCAATAGGGGTTGTTGACGCTAAAAAGTGCAAAACTAAAAATCATCTAGCGCAAAACTTAGTCACCTCATAATAAAGCATGTGAATTTTCAAGCATCTTTAGAGGGGTATTCCCAATTAGTATTCAGATGTCATTGCCGCTATTTTTCAGGCTAAGCTAGGATTCCGATAGCTGGAGGTTGAAGTAATATTGTTTACTCACAGATTGTAAATATAATATTACTCCTCAACACGCCCTACTTAGCCTAAAAAAACAACTCAAGAACACCAATCTTTAAGCTAACCGAGAACACTATCTAACAACATAATTCTCATTTTTCACGTAATTACCCCTTAGACAATTAACTACTTAACCCAAAGGTCATTAATTTTCGATAGTTGGGAAATGTGAAATTAGCGACGATGACAATATGCTGATAACCTGATAATTAATCAGAACGGGGATATTTACTAGCAATGAAAATACTGCTTTATAACGATCTAGATGAGACATGCATCAATGGCTTTAAAAAAATCTGTCAATACCTTAAAGAGGATGATTTTCGTTCTGCAGATGTAAAAAAAGTGGGTGACAACCTCTATCGCGCAAGACTAAACCGTAGCGATCGATTATTGTTTTCAATCTATCAATTCCAAGGAAAATCTTATGCCTTAATACTTGAATATATTAAAAATCATCGTTATGAGAAATCACGTTTTCTACGCCGCGGAGTTAAAATTGATGAGAATCGTATCCCTACTATTAATAGTATGGAAGAAGCATCTCCTCAGCCCTTATCTTTTCTTAATGATGACAATCAACGCATTAACCTACTTAATAAACCCATTTCTTTCGACAAATCACAAATGGGAATTTTCAAGCAAGCTTTACCTCTCATTATTATTGGCTCGGCGGGTAGCGGAAAAACCAGCTTAATTTTAGAAAAAATAAAAAAAATGCGTGGTGATATTTTATATATTAGCCAATCAAGCTATCTTGTCGAAACTTCAAAAAATCTTTATGAATCATTTTTTTATCAAAATCATAAACAACAACTGCATTTTTCAAGCTTTGAAGAATTCATTGAGAACATACATATACCAGAGGGACGAGCTGTTAATAATAAAATATTTTCACGCTGGTTTTCGCGACTAACACAAAGTAGCCCTATTAAAGATGGATATAAGCTATTTGAGGAGTTTCGTGGTGTTATCAGTGGCTCAAGCAGTAAGCTAACGACTGATACACAAGGCTTTCTTAGGCGAGATGATTATCTGACATTGGGCATTAGGCAGTCCGTTTTTCTGCAACATGAAAAAAATGCTGTATATGATCTTTTTCAGCGTTATTTAAACTTCCTAAGTAAGCAAAGTTATTATGACATTAATCTTATTTGCCATGCCTATTTAGCCAAGGCTAAAAAGACATATGATGTTGTTGTTATTGATGAAGTTCAGGACTTTACTAATATTCAACTAGACCTTATTTTAAAAACATTACATCAGCCGCAAAATTTTTTATTGTGCGGCGATTCAAATCAAGTAGTCCACCCAAACTTCTTTTCCTGGTCAAAAATAAAGACCTTATTCTCAAAGCAACTACCCAAAGAACAATCTTTAATCCAAATTTTACACGGTAATTACCGTAACTCCTTCAGTGTTACCCAAGTTGCTAACAGGGTTCTTAAACTAAAGACTCTCCGTTTTGGCTCTATTGATAAAGAAAGCCATTATCTAATGACCTCAAATGAGCAAAATAAAGGCTCTGTTCACCTGCTATTTAATGAAGAAAGAATTACCACTGAACTCAATCTGAAAACTAAAAATACGACTCGTTATGCTGTACTTGTTATTGACGAGACTGCAAAAAAAATGGCGCAGGCAGTCTTTGAAACACCTTTGATTTTTACTATCCAAGAAGCAAAGGGGCTAGAATATGAAAATATTATTCTGTTTGATTTTATCAGCTCCAATGAGGCTCGATATCAGGCGATTTGCCAAGATATCAACATTCAAGATATTGATCAGGATATAAAATATTCTCGAAACAAAAACAAAGCCGATAAAACATCGGAAGCTTATAAATTTCATATTAACGCGCTATATGTCGCCCTAACACGGGCTGTCCACAATATTTACTGGTTAGAAACACAGGCCAAACAAACCATATTTACACTACTTGGTTTAGATAAAACCCAAAACAAGCTCTCTTTACAGGAACAAAAATCTTCAACAGACGAGTGGCAGCAGGAATTACAAAAACTAGAACAGCAGGGCAAGCAACAACAGGCTAATATTATTCGTAAAAAAATATTACAACAACAAACACCGAGCTGGACTATCTATAGCTCAGAGAATATTCAAACATTGCAACATCAAGCCTTAATTGAGCAACAACGCAAAGCTAAGCTTACTTTATTTGAATATGCTTTAGTTTACGATGATCACCTTTACCAAAATGCACTGATTAATATCGGCTTCAAACCTGCAAAAACACCTGATAATGGTCATTCTTTACTGCATAAAAAGTATTTTATGAACTACCAAAGCAAGAACCTAAACGCGGTTACACAGCTTATTCATCGCTATGGCGTCAATTTTCGCAATACATTTAACCAAACGCCGCTGATGATTGCGACTCAATATGGAAACACTGATCTTATCCATTTACTAATCAGTAAAAATGCGGATAAAACGCTTACAAATAACAAGGGGCATAACGCCTTTCAAATTGCTCTTTATCTTGCGTGGAAGGATAAAAAATATGCCCACAAAAAACTTGCAGCAGCATTCTTCGCATTATCTCCCAACAATTTACATCTACGCATCGACAAACAACATATTAAGTTAGATAAACACTCTGTTGAGTTTTTTATTATTAATTTAATGATGGCGCTATTTTATGAAGTGTTACCACAGAAAATGATCTTCACTGGCGGAGGATTTACCCCACAAGATATTATTGAAGCACTACACAACTTTCCATCATCCTTGCTCTCCGACAAGCTCTACGACCAAGCATTTATCAGTAATATACTATCTACCCATAAAATGCATAGCGAGACGCCACAAAGCATGAAACTATTTTATCGCGTCATGCCCGACAACTACTTAATAAACCCAACCCTTGCTCTTAAAATTGATAAGCAATGGGTGAATATATATAAGTTACTTAGTTTTGATCAGTTGAGTCTGAGCCACCAAAAGAAATTTGGCATGATAGATACAGATGCTTTTTACTCTAATGTATTAGCAGATATGAAACTGCAATATAAAACTGTTTTGGGAATTCAGTAGACTATAGAAAATGATGCATAAACCACAACTTGTAGATCGAATAAGAAATATCATCTAATAAACCAATGATTTAACAGATCTTTATCGTTATAGCTATTTGAAAAAAACGGAACCCCTGACAGAGTCGAGGGGTTCCAATCTAGGAAACTTCTGCAGATTGCGAGAAGTGACTAACTGCTTATAAACGGCAACTTTAGTTAACTGCTGCTGCTCGTGCTTGATCTACAATATCAGCAGCTTCTTGAGGATCTAACAATACAGCATCTACTGCCTGCGCAGCCGCACCTGCAAGTCCATTAGCGCCTATATCACCTTGTGGTGCAATATCTTCTGCTGGTACTTGTATTGCTGCAACTTCAGTTGGCGCTACCATTGCATTTTCTTGCATATTTTCAACATCTGAGTTACGCATAATAATGTCCGATAGCTTGGTGTTGTTTAATTTAGAAATATCTGTAGCTGAGAATTGGTTTTCATACCAAAATCTATCTCCATTACGCAAACGCTCGAACTGATCCGTTAGGATAGAGGTGAATGTTGATCCTACCAGTGAGTCACCATCACCTTTTTCAGCTAAACCAGCAATCCAAAGGTCCATGTCATCAGGACTTGAGTAGATAGATGCTAACTTCTCGCCAACACCATCTTGAAAGATAGGATCATCAAAACTTTCAATACGCGACAGACCAAGACCTTCACGCATGTCATTATATCCTGGTACACCATGGTCACGTCCCCGCTGTAAGTTTAGAGATGCTAGATCAAGACCACCCGAGCCTGGCGCTCCAAATAAGAAGTTACGCACATCATCGACGATGATAGGATCGACACCTTGCGCTGTTTGCGTTGCTAAACCTCGTAAAATAGGATCAACTCCCGCTTCTGCAACACGATGTGGCTGAAAAAAGGCATCTCGTAATTGCAAATTACCTTCTGCAATTTCATTGCCTTGTTCATCAAGACGCAAAATACTTGGTGACAACATTGTGTGCCCTAAACGATAGGCCGCTGTAGCAAAGCTATTGCTAATTTGAGGGTCAACGCTTGAATCATAGCCTTTATATTCACTCAGACCATTACCACCTAATAATGCTGGCCAGAATTCATTGGCTGTTACTGCCTGCATTTCTGCTACAACCCATTCGCGTGATTCTTGATACAGTTTTTCATCATTCCACTCTGGGTGCTGTTGAGACAATTGATCTGCGACCATATTATGCTCTCGCGCCCAAATAGTGTGCATTGAGGTTAAACCTGCATTTTCATTAACTCGCACATCTCCCGACTTATACTGTCCTCTCTCATCTT
The DNA here is from genome assembly GCA_015663245.1 of Leucothrix mucor. GTDB lineage: Bacteria > Pseudomonadota > Gammaproteobacteria > Thiotrichales > Thiotrichaceae > JAGLBW01. Next base: position 8,763 of record DQSN01000027.1, on the reverse strand, counting down.
GAAGCATATAATTATCGGCATTCATGGAAAGTTTTCCACCTTCAAAGGTACGTAGGCTATCAGCTACTTCTTTGCTTGAACCATAGGTATTCGAGCCATCAATAAAGGCTGTAATATTATTGACTTGAGTACGCACATCCATGCCTTCTAACGCAACAGAACGATGAAATTCCATTTCTTGTGTCCCCGTATTGAAAGGGTCAAAGAAAGCATCTCCTTTAGGGACACTAATATTAGCAGGATCGGCGGCATTAGTTGGCGTTAGGTTTATATCATGGTCAAGAAACTGACCATAAATCCAAAACATATCACTCAAGCCTTTTTTATTAACCGTTGCTTCACTTTGCGCGGCTACTGCGTTACTTATATCGCGAACATTAGGCAAGCCTGCCGCTGTAGCCCCCTCCAGCATTCTCTCGGGGTCTTTATCTACTATTGAAGTAAAAGCGGTATTAGCACTGCCTAGTGTCGTTTGGTTTAAGTTATTGTTAGTGCCATCTGCTGTACGATATTGGTTCTGAGTTGCATTTTCTGCCCAAGCACGTAGCTCTGCTGCATTTAATGTACTGTCTTTAAACTCAAAGGACTCTACATTCTTAATATTATTAGTCGACCCTGTTAATTTATTTGTTATTTCAAAGCCATGACTGTTAGATTTTATATCATAGTTGCTGATAACCGCATTGAACTTAACTTTATCATCGCCACTACCCCCATCTATTTTGTTGCGCCCCTCATTATCAATAAAGGTGTCATCACCACGCCCACCTTTGAGTTGATCATTACCAAGCCCACCTTGCAGAGTATCATTACCGCTCCCACCATTTAAGCGATCATCACCTTTCCCACCATTTAATTGGTCATCACCTCTGTCTCCACGCAAAGTATCATTACCTATGCCACCGTAAAGTTGATCATCACCTCTGCCACCACGCAGAACATCATTACCTTCATCACCATAGAGTTTATCGTCGCCATAATCGCCTCGAAGCGTATCTCTGCCTGTACCACCACGGATTTCGTCATTACCTCGTCCGCCGCGAAGCACATCATTACCTGCATCACCAAAAATCTGATCATCACCCCATCCACCACGAATCGAGTCTTTACCTTCGTTGCCATGAATCACATCATTACCACGATTACCATTAATGGTATCATCACCAGCTTTGCCCGCAATGGTGTCATTGCCTCGCGTCCCTTTTAGCGAGTCATTCCCGTCAGTTCCTGTTATAACATTGCTACATTGAGATGCACCATTACCACAAACCGCACCCCTAGCTCCAATCGCTCCTTTTGCCCCTGCTTTTACTAACTGGTTGATAACAGAGATTTCCTTATCTTTTTTCTTATCATCATTTTCGCGCTGACCACCACCTTGAAAATTCTGTGGAAGCTGAGGTATAGCCGCCACTGATTTTACAGAGGCAGTTGCATTTTGTGCTGATTGGATTGGATTATTATTAATAGTAGACATGCTATATTCCTTATATTAATGCAGGGATTGTTATAATTCTCTTGTATCGCTTCCGCCTAATCCTTAGGGAACCACTATAGGCTTTGCTAATTAATCTTTTTGCTACGCACAGAACAATGATAAAAGCACTAAAAGAGATCGGCTGTGGTGTCATGAGGTCATAGGCATCCTTGCAAAACAAAAACCATCAACACCTTCATGGATTGAAGAATATAAATTACAGTTAGCGATGTATTCTTTATTGGATGCAAAACCGCAGATATATTTGATAAACGGTATCAACCCACATACCAGTATCTTTAACTAATCAAAGCATCTTATGTAGAATGATCAGTTACACTATTCTTCATTGATTTACATCAATTATTCATAAGTGTCATTTGATGAAGAAGATTAGGTTTTAGTACAAAAATGCCTTGCTAATAGAAACTCCTCCAAACAAAATAGTAACCAGTCGATAGTTATGAGAATGCTTATTACAACCCTTACCATTGCTTTCCTTGCCAGCTTTATATCTGTTTGTTTTGCCAAAGAAGAGCATTTTTGTAGCAACCAAATTCTGGCAAAAGAAACGAATACTGGCTTTACTTGGACACTCACTTCCAGGTTGGGGGAAATCCTGCATAATGCTGAGCAGCGCTATGGAAAGAGAGACACATCTTGGACAATTCTAGGCATTGAGTTTACTAATCAAAACCAGCCAGAAATATGGTATCCCTCTCCGAGTGATGGCAGAAAGCACGTAATTATCCAGCTAACAAAAAAAGCATCGCAAGATAAAAAATCTGCTCTTTATCAGCTTTCGCATGAAGTCATTCATCTTTTATCACCCGCAGGTAGGGATGGTAGTAGCGTCTTTGAGGAAGGGTTAGCCGTATATTTTTCTATTAGTAACATGCAAGCAATGAACTACGACATAAGTGAGCGCTATATTTCGGGGAAAAAGTATCTGCAAGCTTATAAGTTGATTGACAATCTGTATAAGAATTTTGACAACGCTGAGGCTCGAATTAAACAGCTACGCAGTCAGGTCAAAAGAACTAGAGATATAACACCGCAACAGTTTTCCACTGCCTTTGGCGGACTTAATAAAAAATATGCCAAACTATTAGCTACAAAATACTCAGCATGGAAATTTTAAGCGATATTATCAAATAGCATCAAATATTTTTTTTATAGAGCTCTCTATGTGCAATAGCTGCTCTTCTACACTCGCCCTTACGATACCTATGTCTGACTCAAGCACACACTCACCCACAGAGAGGTTTGTATCAGGCATAATTTCTAAAAAATCAATATTATGATCTAAACTCATTAAACCCTGCATAAGAGTATCCATTTTTTCAGGGTTTACCCGCACAGTTACCCGCTGACTTTTACAAACAAGCTTTAAGCCATTTTTAACCATTGAAAGTGCTAGCTCATCATCATCAAAGTCATCAATGATTTTTCGCACGGCATTCAGAACAACCAAAGACAAATCTTTTTCTACCTTAGTAAGCTGAGAAATTGCAGCAGAGGATGCCTTCACCATTTGATCTGATATTTGCTGTCTTGACTCTTCTTCACCCTGCTTAATACCATTTCTAACTGCTTTCAGTAGCGCCTCTGTAGAAGCAAGTTCACTTTTAGTTTTCTCATGCTCTATGTCTCGAACAAGATCTTCTGCTTTAACAAACTCAGCATAATCCCTAGCTTTTATTATTCTTTCGCCTGATTTCAGACCTGTTTCAAGTTGTTTTATTTTAATGAAGTTTGACATAATAATTACGCCTTATCGCCTTTATCAACTTTCTGCGAGAGACTATTATCCCTTTCGACCTCAGCCATAGTCTTTTCCATTACTTGCAAACATGCCCGTTTTTTACTGTCATCCTTACTAACTTGAGGGGTATATTTGATCATATGCTCAAACCATTCACGTGGAAGCTTAATAATAATACGCTTCATAAAAGCGGCTGGAAAACGTCGCATATAACTATGCAAGCAGACAAGACCAGAAATTATAACTCTATTGTTCAAATGTACCGTATCCGCATACTTGATAATATCAGGCTGAAAATCCATAAATGTTGTCGCACGCTGCGTTGCAAAAGCGTACATGCCTTCACCCAAAAAATTTTTTACTTCTAACACCTGCTCTCTTACTATAAGTTGTTGAATATCTTTGTAGTGACATACAAGCCCTGCATACATAACAAGCTTTTTTAAATCTGCCGCAGACCATAAGGCAAGCTGTGATGAGATATTAGAAAAATCAAAAAAGAACTTTCCATCAAAACCTAGTTGCGACATAAGGTAATTAGATAAACGCTCCGTGTCTCGACCTTCCCCCATTAGCTTGCCAAGCAGCTCCCCATTTGGTAATGCATGTAGCCAGCTTTTATGGATATAACGCCCAGGCTTGTAATTAAACTCCCAGACAGAATAAGGTAACTCTTCTTTATTGAGTTGTTTTTTATCATCACTCATCTTATTACTTGTAGCTTTAGCTGAATTCTCAAACATCTCGCTTCATCACCAATGACTGTTTTCTAAAAATAGGTAAAAAAATACCTTTAAGACTGAGAATATGCTTAGGATCTAGAATATTCAATCTAACGCCCCTCAGAAATATTATATGCAACGCATCCGATACCAAAAACCAAACATTTATCAAAAGACCCCAGACCTACACCACGACCTCATTTTATTTTGCATATGATAATTGCGCAGGAAGCATTACCACTGATACTTTTTCATAGGTAAGTCCTTCTATACTTTTTTCGACAATCAGTTTAATTTTCGACTTAATATTTCTTACATCTGAGGAAGGGTGATACTTAATAAAGACAGAAGCAGAGGAAGGTTTGTTTGTATTAACAAAAGGATTATTTTCTGGCATTACAATATGCACTCTAGCTGTTAAAACACCATCAATTTGTGACAAAGTCTCTTGGACACTTTGCGATAAGGCATAGATATAGCGAACACGCTCCTCCATCGGGGAAGATACAAGACCTTCTTTTTTAAAAAGATCTTGAATACCCGCCACTTTTTCACGTGGATACCCATGCTCTCTCAACAAACTAATTGCCTCTGGAATTTTACTTTTATCAATCATTAAAATATAAGACTTTGTTTTCTTATCAATGATTTTTTCTGAATCAATGCCATTACTGAGCATAATAGATAGCATATTATTTACATCACTCTCCGATAGGTTGCTGAACAACTCCATCTGACAAGATGACAAAAACACCCCGAGAAAAAGACTTAGAAGCACAAGCTTTAATCGCACAAAGGTTGTTACATTATTATTTTTCATAATAAACCCATTTTTATTTTATTATTTTTGACAAACTTATTTATGGTCCATTATATTCACACAGATTAATCGCAAAGGCTTATTTTTTCCGACTACTGCAATAGGCGAAATTGTAAGTGGTATCTCTCTGAGATGTTTTAATTCTGGATAAAGAATTAACCTGATGATCTGAACAAAGTCTTAAACCCTTGACTGACCTGAGTGATAGCAGTACCTATAATTTTTATATTGCTAAAATACATCTGGGTACGAATAGTCCAACTTGTCATATCGTGCATCATTTCTAATGCTTTTGTCTGATTTTCACCCTGAATATCCAACAATTCTCGAACCTTAGAAGAACTCTTATTTGAAACATCATCAGGTGTACGAACAAAGTCTTCATTACTGAAAGTACTCACATCCGCTGATGTTCTCACAGCAAAGTCTTCACTTGTTGAGCTTAAAGTTTTAAATTTTAACTCAGAGACATCATTTGAAAGCCCATTCATACCCGTTAAAATATTATGGTAGCTCGCGTCGGCATTTTGTATATGACTCAAAACACCTTTGCTAATATCACCTGTATTATTGCTCTTATCTATAGCCTCAAAGATAGGAGGGAGTGCTTTATTGCTATCATGAAGCTCTAACTTAAACTTCAACACATCTTCCTGCTCAGGTTTTTGAACTGGATATTGTTGCTGATTAGCAATATTTTGTCCGCTCAATGTATTAACTAAAGCTACATTTTCAACCATTACTCACCCCCAAAACCCTCTAATTCACACATAAAAAAGAACTAACACCAAAATAGTAGCCTTTTTAGCCCTGCTTCATTTCAGCAACATTCATTTCACCCAAATAAAAGCTTGCGATTGCACTGTTATCAGCATCACCATTTGAAGCAATATCTCTAAATAATGTAAATGCTTCCTCTGTCTCTCCAGCCTCAGTTAAAGCAATACCCAAAAAGGTTTTCGCCGTCATGTTATCTGGCTCAATATTCAACACTTTGTTTTTCAAAGTCTGGGCTGCTTCCATGTATTGTCCTGCATATATTCTTGAAATTGCCACACCAATCATTGCCGATGGGTGACCATCGCTATTCATTTCAACACTATCCATAATCATTTGCCCATTGGCAGTATCACCATTTAGACAAGCCAAATAACCAATTTGTGATAATAGTTGAATTACATCGCTACTAATTTCCATACAGACATTCTCTCTTTATTTTTATTTATCACCACCCTGACATCTCGTAACAAATACAAAACTATCATCAGGCAACCATTAATTAACAATTCTGAAAAATTGATAATTACTGTTAATATTCTTTGGGTATACAACGTCCTACCCTGCCCATAAAACCATTTTTAAAGTAGCACTTAGCTTCCGAGCAACAAAAGCCAAGTGACTACTAAAAAGAAGGCAACAACAAACTATTTGCCTTCTTTATTGCTTATGCTCTACCAATCGCTTGTGACTGCTGATTCATTAAAGCATTTATCGCTGTTGCAACAGCTCCGCGATTCTTTTCAGCAGCTGAATGCATTTGAAACTTCATCGTTTGAGTTGTTGACTCAGTCTGAAACAACATTGCTTCACCTTGAGCTGCAGCTTGTTTAGATAGTTGCTCTTGAACATTAATTCCTGCCGCACCACCTGCTCCGCCTGCTGTTAGACCAGCGTTTCCAACGTCCATTGTATGATCTCCTTATAAGTTACAATGATTTAAAATCCCAATACTATTATTAGTATTAACGTAGGGACCCTTAACGAGCTATCCGCTCTTCAAAAAAGTAGTACGTCACTACAAAAAGTCTGCAATAAGTACATGCAAACTAAAAAATATTAATACTGCTCAACAATCTTAATGCTTGATTCAAGTGCCATTAATAAGCCACTTAATTTCTTATATTCATCAGGCACTAAACCCTGCCCTAGCTCATTGCGAACCTCAGCACTTGTATCCCTCAATTTAGTAACAATGCTTTTTTTATACTCACCCGTTGCGTCATTCTTTAGGTCTTGCTCAATATCTAACATCACTTTGAATCACCTTTTTTTCCAAAATATACTGGTATCTCTGTACCATTGTGTTTAAGCAGAACATGGTCTGCCATGATTTTCTTAAGATAATATCCCTCACCTAAGTGCGCACCTTCTAAATACCTAGTCCCGTCTTTTGATACGACAAACGGCACATCACCAATACTCACGCTCATTAATGAAAGCTTAAATTCTTTGGTCTCTGCTGATACTTTAAAGTCTTCTATAACATCCCAATACCCTTTAACAGGTCTCATCACTTCATCGACCACATCATGCCAGCGACTAAGCTGCCTTTGCGATGGATTACCTGTCACCATAAATTGCTTACCTTTCTGGTAGACCTGTATTACTTTTGATAAATCTTGTGTCTTAGCCTTGCTCCTAAGCAACTCAAGCATGGATTTAATTTGCGTGTCATTTACTAACGCAATTCCTTCTACATCCTCTAGAACACTATCTCGCAAACGATGCCAATCAGACTGGCTTTGCACATAACCCGACGCGTACAAAGTCCCATCCTCTTTAGAGGAAAAGTGAACCTGATCCTCATCTAATGTTTGAGCAATTAACAATGCATTATTTTCAATATTTGCATTAACCCAAATACTATAATCAACCCGCCTATCTACGCGCTGAATAGCACCAATCAAGTGTTGCTTCTGCTCATTTGTGGCAACATAGCCCGTTACTTTAAAGCGGCCGCCACGAGCTTTCAACACTGATATATTAGATAAGCCTGCATCGCCTATTGCGCTATAAACCTCTTGCTCAACCGTGTCTTTTAAGCCTACTACGCTAAACAACCCACCTGTATCACGTGTAAAATACTGTAAATTAGCAGCAATTAATAAAGCTAAACCAAGCCAGAACAACCACTTTTTCCAAGCACCAGAACTTGGCTCCTTAATTGACTGATCTTCGAGCTGAAAACTAATTTTTCGTCCCTGAGAATCTACTCTAGGCCATTGCCCCGAGCCATCCCCAACAGAAAAGCCTACCTTGCCAATAGTTACAAGCTGATATGGCAACAAGGTGACATCATGCAAGCCAATGTCTTTCCCTTCAACATATACAGGTTGAGCCAATGGTCGCAAACGCACTCGCCCATCTGTTAGCACCAATTTTATATGTCTATCGGCAACATCCTCATTATTGAAAATCACATTACATTTTGCTGACTTTCCAACGACAACTGACTTTTTATCTTCAAGTGTTATCTGTGCACCTATATTTGCACCCGATAACACTTTGAGAGAAAATTGCTTCCCGTTACTTACCATCGTTTATATATCCTTTTTGTTTTTATTATAAGTAGATGTTAATCGATGGATGTTATTTACAGATAAATGGCATCCCTCATGACTCATAAAAAAACATAAACACTTAATATTATTGTGAAAAATTACCCGACCAACGTGGCTCTATTGATGAATCTCCTACAACAGAAACCCCTCGATCAACGTCTATAACACCCAGTTGACGACTTTTATTAAAGTGACTTGGCATTGTTGAACTAAAAGTTGGCACACCATTTTTGTCGACCCATTTATAAATGCGCGCTTTAGCTGGTTTTTTATCGAGCACCTTCGACATTTTCAAAACAGTACTCACAAAACGCTCAGGACCTTTAAAATAAACTGTATTGTCTTGCTCCGACTCTACCCAATAAAAATGATCATCCAATACTCCCAACTGACGCAAGGACTGGGCAAATTCTTTTGTTGTGTGGTATTGAAGATGTACAGAACCTGTTTGTGTCTCATCTTTTTTGGAGATATAAAGCACACCACCATCGTAATACCAAATCAAACCATGCGTCTTCACTAGCTCATCAAAGATTACTTTTGCTGTTTTTTTCTTAAAATGCACGCTGACAACATCTTCAATTTTCTTGCTTACCGTAATTTGAGTATTTTGAGAAGCGGCCAAGGTTTCTAGTAGT
>DQSN01000028.1 GCA_015663245.1 Leucothrix mucor | reverse complement strand
TTAGTAAGGAAGAGTTTGATTGAGTTCAAATACTATTAAATGATTTTAAATATCAATAAATCTAGCATCTGTTTGTTTTTTCATTCCTCTTCGTTATCGTCGTCACGTAGCCCAGCTATGCTCCTTCAATAACGCCTTGAATATCGAAAAATACCCTTCGCAAACTTCGTTAGATTTATAATATCCACCGATTTAAGCTAATATTAAAAAATACTTAACTTAGGCTCTGTTGATATTTGATGATTACCTCCCCCGATATGTCAAAAATAATAATCGTTGAAGATGACCCTTCCATTGCTGAAATATTGCAATATCATTTGCGTGATCTGGGTTACGAAGTTGTACATTTTGACAATGGCGCAACCGCACGCACCTATTTGGCAGAGGCTGAGTACGACTTGGTGTTATTGGATATTATGCTCCCTGATTATAACGGCTTAGATTTATGTCGTGAGCTACGTCAGCAACGCCCTAGCGTGCCGATTATGCTATTAACTTCTTTAGATAGTGAAGCGGATCGTGTGGTGGGATTAGAGCTAGGTGCAGATGATTATTTAACCAAACCATTTAGTATCCGAGAATGCCAAGCGCGTATAAAATCCTTATTACGCCGTTGTGAGTTGAATTCTCAAACCAATAAAGAGGGCGGTGCTACCTCAGAGGCTAAACAGGACTTTATCCATGAGGAGTTAAGCATTAACGCGGCAACTCGCGAAGTAGTTTTAAATAAACAGGTCATAGAACTAACCCAACGTGAGTTCGATTTATTATTACATTTAGCCAATCATCGTCAGCAGGTTTTTTCTCGTGCCCAATTACTGGATGCAGTGTGGGGTTATAGTCACGATGGTTACGAAGCTACTGTCAATACACATATTAACCGCTTACGTAAAAAACTTAAACGGAATGACGGTAAGGATAATTTTATCAAAACAGTATGGGGAGTCGGGTATAAATTCATAAGTCCCGTGGAGTAGCACTATGTTTACTAGTTTATATAGCCGCCTCACCATCGTTCTACTCAGTATTTTTATTTCGATGGCAGCATTGCAGTTTTGGCTATTTGAACAATCTTCTACAGCCACTCAAAATGAAACCTTACAACAACTGCATTTAAATCTTGCGGAAAATATCGTTAATGACTTAGGTATTATCAAAAAAAACCAGTTCGACCCTGAGCTAATACAACAAGCATTTCATAGTATTATGCTCTTGGGTCCAACACTTGAATTATATGTGCTGGATAAAGAAGGTAATATCATTACTTTTGATACCGAGCAAGAAGTAGCGCAACGTAAACATATCCAGCTACAACCCATTCTTAACTATATCGAATATAGCCGTGAGCTACCTATTTTTGGTGATGACCCGCGCTCATTAGATCAACAAAAAATCTTCTCAGCTGCGGCTGTTTATGAAGAAAATAATAGCATTGGCAATCGGCATACTGAAAAATTATTGATCGGTTATCTGTACATCATTATTGGCGGTAAAAAATACGATAGCGTTACCAGTGCTTTGCGTAGTAGTAACACATGGAAAATCAGCCTGATTGGCATCATTTCTGCACTCAGCTTTCTCCTCATTGCCTCTTTATTACTTTTCTATACGTTAACCCGTCCTCTAAGACGCTTAACCAAAGAAATAAAAGCCTTTGAACAAGCTGATTACCCTCAAAATATCAGTAAAAAACAGGGCGAAATTCAACAATTATCACAGTCCTTTCACTATATGCAGCAACGCATTAGCCAACAATTAAGTGACTTGAAAAAGCATGATGCTATTCGTCGCGAGTTCCTAGCTTATGTATCCCATGACTTGCGTACACCTCTGGCTGGCATGAAAGCGTATTTAGAAACATTAGAGCTAAAACAAGACTCTATGAGCAGTTCCGAAAGGCAGGAGTTTATCCGCAAAGCAATGACTAATGGTGATAGATTGCAGGGGATGATTGATGAGTTATTTGAGCTAACTCGACTTGAAAGCCAGCAAGTTGAGTTTCATCAAGAGGAATTTATTATTGGTGATTTACTCAGTGATATTTATGCCAGTTTAGAAAGCAAAGCAGCGCAAGAAAATGTGACGCTTAATATTGATTACCAGCAAGCAGAAACTCAAGTGTGGGGCGATATTGCAAAAATAGAGCGTGTTATCCAAAATTTATCTGAAAATGCAATCCGCTATAGCAGTCCTGCTAGTACAGTCAGTATCACCACTAATATAACGACTGACAATAAACTCTGCATTTCTATTCGCGATCAAGGCACAGGTATTAACAAAGAAAACTTACCTTATATCTTCGAGCCTTATTTCCGTGCACCTGATAAGTTTAAGTTAAAACATAAAGGCGCTGGATTGGGTTTAGCAATTAGCCAACGTTTGCTTAACTTACATAATATTCAACTTAATGTAGAGAGCGAAGTTGGCAAAGGTACAACTTTTTGCTTTTGCTTACAGAAAGTTTAAAACAAAGGTAATTACTTAATAAATATGATGGCACATAGAGCTGTAGGGCGGCATAAGTTGCCGTCCAAAAAATCAAATTAAGCAACAAATCTCACACGGCACGCCATCCGCCGCATACTATTACCCTCCAAATAATCACTCTAATAAATACCATCAGTTAGATATGAATTAGCTAAAATACCCCAATGGAATAAGCATGATTTCATGCCTAATTTATATTCGCAACCGTATTGAACGTGGGGTTTGGCAACATCGCTTTTGGCAACACACGATTAAAGATGAGTTAGATTATCAACGCCATATGGATTATATCCATGTTAACCCATGTCAAACATGGTCTGGTTGAATTTATTAAAGACTGGCCTTATTCAACCTTTCACGCTTTAGTAGAAAAAGGCGTTTATCCCCCGCATTGGCGTAGTGATGATGTTTTATTAAGCGCGAGCGACCTGATGATTGTTAGCATGCGGCGGATGGCATGCCGTGTAAGTTTTGAGTATAAATTGCAATTTGTGGACGGCATTTATCCGCCCTACAGGGCTGAATATTTTTTCAACTATCATCGAATGATACATGGCTTTCAAAACACTATAAGTGAACAACTGTTCACTGTATGTCATTCCTATAATAACAATGTAGAGGTATTGGAATAATGATGGGTTAAAGAATGATAATTCAATAACCTACGAAACTTAACTTCCCCTTTTTCCCAGCTTGAATGCTCTCAAATCGTTGCGTAGAATGACTATGTGCCGTTTGAGACCATCCAATCTGAAATTGCTATGCTCCTTGGGTACAAAAACTCTGCGTCAAGTTTCGGATCTTATTAAATCCTCATTCCTAACCCAATACCTTTGTTTACAGAAAGTTTAACTTTACGTTATTCTTTCGTTATTTTTGAAGACTATATTCTCTTTCACACCCAACGAAGGAGAGTAGCATGCAACATAAAACAAAAGCTTTATCAAAACTTATACTAGATTCTAGCCTAGCTTTATCCCTTTTCAGTAGCAGTGCCTATGCGGCACAGTTTAGTGTCACCATTCAAAATCTAACCCACGGCACACACTTTACGCCTTTACTTGTTGCGGCACACGATGCCAATACATCTGTGTTCAAAGCTGGCACTACGGCATCATCATCACTACAAGCAATGGCAGAAGGCGGGTCAATATCCGCACTATCTACTGACCTTACTTCCAGTGGCGCTCTGTTAAATATGAACCCCGCTAGTGGCTTACTGGCTTCAGGCTCATCAACACAAACAGCCATGATGAATACAGATGGAACAAATAATAAATACCTTTCTGTCGTTGCAATGGTATTACCCAGTAATGATGGTTTTATGGGTTTAAGTAACTGGATGATTCCTTCTGAGCCAGGGACTTATACCATTAATGTCAATGCTTATGATGCAGGCACAGAAGCCAATAATGAGTTATTAGGGGCGGCTAATGCAGGTGCAGCAGGAACTTTAGGTGCACCTGGTGCTCCGAGTGGTAGTGCTGGAACGGGAGGTACAGGTGTAGCAAGCGTTGATCATAATCAGCATATTCATATCCATCGTGGCATCCTTGGCGATACCAATAGTACTGGCGGTGCTAGTGATTTTGATAGTCGCGTACATCGCTGGTTGAACCCTGTGGCACGCATCACTGTTGTTGTTGAATAAGGAGTCTATGATGAAAACACTCAATTATTCCCATAAATTACTCGCACTCTTGGCAATCTCAGCGCCTTTATTACTCAGTGCATGTGGCTCAAGTACACAAAAAACACGTAGTTATGAGCTTACTGTTAGCAATCTAACCGCTAATCAACCCCTCTCTCCTGTTGTGGTATTTGCTCATGAGCCAGAATATAAACTATGGCAAACAGGACATGCGGCAAGTGTTGCGCTTGAATACTTAGCCGAAGGTGGTAGCAATAGCCAATTAGTTGATGAAGTAAAAGCGACTAAACATTACATGAGTCACACATCAGGAACTGGAGCCATTGGCTCTGGTCAAACTGAAACAATCACGATTAGTTTTAAAAATACAAACTGGGTACGCCTTTCCTTAGCTTCTATGTTAGTTAATACAAATGATGCTTTTACAGGGTTAGCTGATATTGAGGTTTATAATATTGCTGTTGGCGAAAGCAAAACGTTTGACACATTAGCATGGGATGCTGGCACAGAAGAAAATACCGAGTCATCAGGTACTATTCCAGGACCTGCGGATGGTGGCGAAGGTTTCAATGCTAGTCGTGTTGGAGATAGTAACTTTATTGCGGCACATCAAGGTGTAATTAGTAAAGACGATGGTTTTGCCAGCTCGGTATTAAATGAGTCTCATCGCTTTGATAACCCTGTCGCGCGAGTCACAATTCGTCGTATCAAATAGACTCCAGAGGTACTTTTTAATAAGAGTGTGCTAGTGTTTATTGATATAGGTCAAACACTGGCTCACTTAGGAACTCTAAAGAAATTAAGTTACCCTCTTAGTTGTCTTTTTACTCCTGATTAAATCATCTCAATCGTTGCGTAGAGTAACTATGCGCCACTTGAGATAATCCAATCAGAAACAAAATGCCTGCCCAATAGGGTAACTTAATTTCTTTAAAGTCCCTTAGGGCTTTTAATGTAAGAAGGATGATATGCTAATAAAAAATAATAAAGACTTAAAAGATAACGATGTAACCGATTTGTCAATCTACCAAAACCGTCGCCAATTTATGAAAAATGCGGCAGGATTAGGGTTGATTGCGGCCTCAGGGGGGATTATTCAACCTAGTTTTGCAAAGGCTAAAAGTCCATTTTCAACCGATGAGAAAGCCACAAAATTCAAAGATATATCCAGTTACTGCAACTATTATGAGTTTGGCACAGGCAAAGGCGATCCAAAGAAAAATGCGCATACATTGGTGACTTCGCCATGGTCGGTTGTTGTTGAGGGAGAATGTGAAAAACCAGGAAAATACGATCTGGAAGATTTACTCAAGCCCGTATCTATTGAAGAGCGTATCTATCGTTTTCGCTGTGTAGAAGGCTGGTCGATGGTCATTCCTTGGATGGGTTTTCCACTAGCTGAACTCATCAAACGCATGAAGCCCACCTCAAAAGCCAAGTATGTATACTTTGAAACATTACATGACCCTGAACATATGCCAGGGCAAAAAACATCCGTGCTCGATTGGCCCTATGTTGAAGGTCTACGCATGGATGAGGCAATGAATCCATTAACTCTTATAGCGACAGGAATCTATGGTAAAGATTTATTAAATCAGAATGGCGCGCCATTACGCTTGGTTGTTCCTTGGAAGTATGGTTTTAAGAGTATCAAGAGTATTGCCAAAATTCGTTTTACCGAAACCCGCCCTGTCAACTCATGGCAAAAAGCGAGCTTAACTGAGTATGGTTTCTTCTCCAATGTAAACCCTAATGTCAGTCACCCACGTTGGAGCCAACGCAAAGAGCGTCGCATCGGTGAATTCCGCAAGCGTAAAACTGAAATATTTAATGGTTATAGTGAGCAAGTTGCGTCTCTATACACAGGCATGGATTTGAAAAAGAACTTCTAATTTAGACTTCTCTTTGGGAGCTTTACACTAAAGCTCACTAAAAATTAATATGGGCTATAAAATGAAACTGCCAGAAAAAATATTTTCTCGGGTACTAAAGCCCCTCGTCTTCATTATTCTGCTCATTCCCGCATTGCAATTAGGCTGGGGAATGTGGCAAGAGACTTTGGGAGCAAATCCTTTAGAAGCTATCATTAGAGGCTTAGGAGACTGGGGGCTACGTATATTGCTACTCACTTTGGCAATATCCCCTCTACGTCGTCTAACAGGCTGGGGGCAGATACTACGCTTACGTCGAATGTTAGGTCTATTTGCCTATTTTTATGTTGTTCTACACCTTTTAGGCTATCTTTGGTTCGACCAATTCTTCGACTGGCCTGAAATTTGGCTCGATATACTCGAACGCCCTTTTATTACCATAGGTATGGTCACCGTTGTTCTATTAACACCATTAGCAATAACCTCCACTAAAGGTTGGATTCGACGTATGGGAAAAAACTGGAAGCGTCTACACATGCTTATTTACCCCATTGCAATCCTTGCCCTCATTCATTTTTTCTGGATGGTAAAACTGGATGTTTCTGAACCAACCCTCTACGCCATTATTTTAGCAATATTATTAGGTGAAAGGCTATTTAACCATTTTCGTAGTAAGCGCTAATGTCTAAAATAAACTATAAATATCAAGCCTATTACTGCGAAGAAAACATTTGGCAACTAGCAAAACAACGTGATGAAAGCGATGGTGAGGTTTGGTTTATTATTAACCCCAATAAAAGCGTCGCCACCGCAATGCAACAAGCAGCGACAGACCAAGCCTTCGTTGTTTGGGACTATCATGTTATTTACTACTCACCCACAGAAGGTATTTTTGATTTAGACACCTTATGTGATTTCCCCTGCGAGCCTCAACAATACTTACAAGCCAGTTTTTTAGATTTCTTGCCGTATTTAGATGAGGAATATGCACCTTACTTTCGAGTGGTTTCAGCGCAAGACTATCTCAATAATTTTTCTTCTGATAGAACACATATGTTGGATGAGTCGGGAGAGTATAGTGCAACCCCACCACCTTGGAATCTGATTGGGAAAGAGCATAACCTCGCAGCTTATAGCGATTTTTATGACAAAGAATTTGGAAATATTTTAAGTTTAAATCAACTAATAAAAAGACTCTAAGCTCTGTTGATATTTGCGCTTCGAAAAAACAAGTGAAATAAAGGCATCCTTCATTTGCCAGTTGACACTTTCAATGGGTAAAAAAGTGCCTCCATGGCATAAAGGTACTCTAATTTACTCTAAACTAGAGTACCTTTAGTTGAGCAACCCACTCACACAGAGGCACTCTTACCCATGATAGTAAAAAACTCAATTAGCTGAGAGGATATCTTTCCTTCCAGCCCCTCCTAAGTTTACCCGTCGTCAAGATTTGACCCTTGAAATCCGTTCAGCGCTTGTTATTGAGGCTTATCAGGCTCAACAAGATAAGAGTTGGGGTGCCATCACCCAATTATCCAAGCAGTATCAGACTTCCAGAACCTTCATTTATTCACTGTTGTCTCATTTTAAGAGGGCTCTCGGTCATCTGGTTTTTCCTGAGGATAAACCAGATGCTTTGTCAATGGCGGATATTGAAGCACAACTATTAGCGCAACGCTTTGTGTGAGTGGTTTTTATCAACATTTAGTCAATGATAATGGGTTGAAAAAAATAGTTGCAATACCAATATTTTTATAACTAAGAAATGAGGTGTTTCCTATGCCATAAGTGAAAACGCCCCTCTATAAAAATCAAGATTTAAAATAAGTCTTGAGGCTTTTGTTTGGGAGAAATAAACAGCAAAACCTGATTAATTTATTTTATGATAAAACGTAGATTTTTCTGGACTTGGAAGAGAGTATCTACTTGGCTTTAACACAGAGTAGAGGATTGATTTTAACCGTTGTATAAGTGGCTTACCTTGATTTACGCAACAACACCACTTAAATCAATAGCGGTATAAGCAAGTTCACTTGATAGATCTGCCAAAGTGGACTCTCGTACTTCATTATTATTGAGCTGTTGTTCACTATCTGCATTTAAATCTGAGTATATTTTTTTAGCAATAAAGTAGGCTAAATTAGCAGGCACAGCATTGCCGACCATTTTATATCCTGATAATAACGCTTTATAATAAAAAATATGGGAGTCAGGAAAGGTTTGAATTCTAGCGCACTCCCTTATACTAAGTCTTCTGTATAAATCTTCCTTACCTGGAACAAAAATTCGTTTATCTGGCTCAATAAATTTCATTTTAGGTGCTTGCGGATGGAGAGGCGCATGCCTTCCTCCCGCCTGAATTGTAAACGAATGCTCATCCCAAGAACGCACTCGGTTTCTTGACATGTACATTGAAGAGAAGCCGCCAGTTAGATATTCATGGTTTGCTAATTCACAGTGATCACCATTGGTATGGTTTTTTCCAATGGCTGGTAAAGCTGTGTTTGCTAATTCAGCAATAATGTCTTTAAGGTAGCGCTTTTTTTCAACGGGGGCGGGAAATTGAAATTGCAGGTCAAGATCATCTCTATAGCCAATAAAAAAAACCCTTTTTCGATCTTGCGCAACCCAGTAATCAGATGCATTTAATAGCTGAAAAGAAAGTTTATAACCACTCTCTTTCAGCAGCTCCTGTATATATTTCAATGCATCTTGATGCCTTGGAGCTAGCATGCCTGATACGTTTTCAGCCAAGAAAAACTTCGGCTTTTTATCACGTAATATACGGATAAACTCAAAAAACAACTGCCCTCTTTTATCACCTATCCCACGTAACTTTCCTGCTTCACTCCAACTTTGGCAAGGTGGGCCACCGATAATTCCATCACAATCGGGAATTTCATCTAACTCTACATCACGTATTGATTTTTTATTAAGCTCTGTATTAGGAAAGTTCTTTTCATAAGTTTCCCAAATATCTTTATCAAACTCATTTGCCCATACAACATCAAAGCCTACCTTTTCAAAACCTAAGTCTAACCCACCTGCGCCTGAGAATAAGGAGACAACTTTCATGCAACCTCCAACGTGATTAATTT
>DQSN01000038.1 GCA_015663245.1 Leucothrix mucor | reverse complement strand
TTCTGTAAATATATGCGCTTACCATCGGCTATGGTGGTGACAATGCCGTTGTTAGATTGCAGATGAAAGTATCCATAGGCAGTGGAGTAATGACCAGTTAGCTGCTGGACTTCTTGTGCTGTAAATTTAACCGTGTTGTTATCTGCAAAACTTGGCGTATTGAAAGCGGTTAGCAGGAAGAGCAAAGAAGCTAGCTTGTAGAATAGATGGTTTCTGCTGTACATAATGATACCCAATATTGATATATCCACATCATACTGGTTGGGTGATTATATAGCTGTTTGTGTTTGGTAACGGAATGTATCGGTTTGTATCGTTGTTTTATTCTTGGAGCTCTTAACTTTGTCAAGGAGGTTTATATGTTAGTAAGTAATACTCATTGACAGGGTCAAGGCTTCCTCTAATCAGTATTTTTTGGGCTATTTATTGCCTGCGGAACTCTAAAGAAATTAAGTTACCCTCTTAGTTGTCCTTTTACTCCTGATTGAATCATCTCACTCGTTGCGTAGAATAACTATGCGCCACTTGAGATAATCCAATTAGAAATTGCTATGCCCCTTGGGTGTAAAATGCCTGCCCAATAGGGGAACTTGATTTCTTTAAAGTCCCTGACATAACAGCTTTCTCTGGGAGGATGGATTTATGTTTGCCAATCCTCAATCCGTAAGTTTGCTATGCGGCTAAACTCACCACTATTATTAGTGATTAAAATAGTATCATGTGCTCGTGCAATAGCAGCAATCATTAAATCATTAGGTCCTATGATTTTTCCCTGACGACTTAAGTCAGCTCGAATTTGTGCATATTCTTCGGCACAACGATCATCAAATGTCAGGCTGCTAAAAGGGGAACAAAATTGTTTTACACGTAATAAGTTGCTTTCAATATTTTGACTATGACGTGCGCCAAATAACAACTCTGCTTTGACGATGCTGCATAATGCAATTTCAGTTGGAGGATGTTGTTGAAAGTTTTCTTTTATTTTGTTCGATGTGCCATTTAAAAACTGAATGCAGGCATTGGTATCCAGTAAATACATTTATAAGAATACCTCTCTGTTTTCAAATTCCCCTTGCTCTGAGCGTCGCAAGGTTTCACCTTCCCAGCTACCAAATAAATCGAAGTAGTTTTCAGGCCATTGTTTGCTAATATCCTTTTGTATCAATAAGGCAAGGTACTTGGACATGGATAGATGAGCTAGTTCAGCTTTTTCCTGTAGTTTTTTTAAGGTGCTTTCAGGTACATAGCAATGTAATTGCGGCATACTTCCTCCAAATATATGTGTTATATGTGGATTAGTTTCGCATGGTTGTTGTGTTTTTTCAATAGAGGGGGATTAAGTAAGATTTTTGTGCTGAAATGTCAAAGTACTTTTATCAGCCAACTATTCATTTCAGCATAAAGCGGCATTGTGGTGGCGAGTACATTGACATGTCCGCCTTTGGGTACAATAAGCCAACGCTTTTTGGGGCTGTTGATAGCCTGATATAGCAGCTTTCCTTGGGAGGGCGGGATAAAATAATCCTTTTCTCCATGGACTATAAGTGTGGGGATGTTTACTTGCTTTGCCCATTCTTGAGGTTGTACATCATTTATTGAGGGTTGTCCGCCTAACCACTGCGCTAAATTAAGGTAAAAATGGATGATGTCTTTTAGGGGTTTTATACGATTTGGTATTTGTCTATCCAGTATGTGATTTAATTTTGCAAAACTGCTTATCACTAGCAAAGCATTCCAATAATCGGGTGCTTCGTTGACGGCACTGATTGCGACAGCACCACCCATCGACATTCCCCATAAAGCGGCAGGCTCATCAGGCAGGGAAAACTTCTTGCGCGCATCTTCCAATATGCGCCGAGGAAGGCTGGCTTCAAAATGGTTGCTTCCAAAACTCATGCTAGCGAGAGGGCTATCGCCATGTGCGGGTAAATCGGGAATAAGGCAACGAAAGCCTGCCGCAACAAAGCGTTCTGCCACGGGGAGTAAGTCTTCTTTGCGTCCATTTCTTCCGTGTAATAACACAATAATGCCACGGATTTTTCCATAATCAGGTAGATTAATTCCTTTTGCCATTATTTGTTTTCTGAGGATATTACCGCGTCGCCCTGCACCTGTTTTAGCGTTTGGTTCTACCAGAAGGCAGGGGACTTTGTTTTGTAAGCAACCATAGTGGCGTATGGTTAAGCCATAGTTTTTGGGTGATTGAAGCTGGTCTAGGTGGTAGTTTTGTAAAACACGACGTGGGGGTGAAAATATTTCGTGGTTTAGCCAGGCTGCGGCAAATACGGGTGAGATCAGTATGATTAAAAGCAAGATGCTTAGTTGTAATATGACACTTTTAATTGCGATCTTAAACATACTTTTATCCTAGATAATAAGAGCTTGTAGTGTGTTCTAGGAGTATGCAAATACTGTGCAGTTTTTTGTGAAATTAATCATATTTCTGGCGATAGATTTCTCAGAGAGTCTCTCATCAAGCCCAATTATTTTATGTGGGCTAGAATTACTTAACGCTAATTGACTTAATTGGAGTTACCTTAGATGTAGCGTTTTAGATAATCATCTGAATAATCTGTTTTTAATTCAACCCATATTGGCATGTGGTCCGACATTTCCCATGTTGTCCAGCCTCTATATATCGCTTCATTCCATTTTGCATAGGGTCTGCCACGCATTTTTTCTGCGATTTTTTTATAGTGACTGCGTTCATCTTTTTTATAAATGGCACTGCGCCAATCAAAACAACCATGCCTTTGAAGGTTCGTTTTTATATTTTCACTGGTGAAGGCAAGTTGGTCGAAGTGATTCCTGCCCGCTAAGTTTGTAGCACCAAATAAGGGGGCGGTAAATCCATTTTTAGTTAAGGCGGTCATGGTGGCATCATCAGGGCTTTCGATATTCATATCGCCCAGAAAAATGTAGACCTCATCTTCTTTTTTCGCACGGGTGGCTAGAATTTTTGTGATAGTGGCAATTTCTTGCTCTCTAAATTCATTTTTTGCGAAGGTGATGTGGCTACTGCATAGGGTAAACCGAAACCAGTCAGCTTGAAATGATGCAAAAAAAGGTGTGCGTGCAATTTGATTGCTGGCAGTTGCGGCTTGTCCATCAACGAGACTATTTTTCGGTAAGACAATCTCTCCGATGAGGTGGCGGAAGCTGACTTTATTTTCATTATATAAAAATGCCATTCTCTCCGAATTTCCTGCACTGCCATCCGTAACATCTGAAACAAAATATGACCAGTTTTTACCAAGTAATTCTACCAATCGTTTTAGTGGTGCAAGGTCGGGTTTGATTTCCTGTATTGCGCAGATGTCGAAGTGATCGATAATTTCAGCGATATAATGGTAGCTTTCATCTCGGCGCGGACGACCGCCATCAAAGGCACGAATATTCCATGATGCAACAATTAAAGAGTCAGGCGAACGGTTTTTATCAATATCTTCTCGTAGGCTTTGCCTTAAATTAATTAAATGGTCGGCGATCCATTTTTTCTTTTTGGGTGGATAGTGTTTGATTGCGTGATAAGAGGCCATTAATGCATTCCATTGAAGTCTGTTAACAAAAGTTTAGACCAATATGGATTAAAAGTATGGGGTATGGAAAAAGAGTATGAAGACTCTGATATTCTTGGGCTTATAAAGCCTTTTGTAATCGTCTAATAAAAACCTCTAGTGATGGCAGATCTAAATCAGCCTCACGCTGTTGCTTGCTCCAAACACACTCGGGAAAATAACTGTCTTCCTTAAAGCGCGCCATAATATGCCAGTGAACTTGGGGTAAGTAATTAGCAAAGGAGGCGATGTTGATTTTCTCTGGTTGGTAGTAGTCAATCATCTCCCTCTCAATCAAATCTAATAATTGCCAAATGTGTTGTCGGGTTGCGGGTGTGCATTCACTAAATTCTTTTTTTGGTTCTTTGGTAAAAATTTTTAGCCATGGTATTTCATTTTCCTCAATTTCAATGCGTACTAGCTCATCTGCGTAGATTGAATTTTTATCATCGGACATATGTTTTTCCTTGATTTTTAGGCTGTAAGATACAACTCTACTATGTATGGGACGTATTATACTTTTTATCGTATTTGTTATTAGCGTGATCGCTATTGTTTATTTTCTGCGTATAGGGTGGAAAAAGTTTAGGCGTGCGCTGGGTGATGCGGTCGATAAAGGTTCAGAGCTTGCTACCGAGCAACAGGAAAAGTGGAAGCAGCGAGAGCGACGTAAGAAGTTGCCCGAAGAAATCCAAGTGCTAATTGTGCAATATGAGCAGTTGCTAGAGTCGAGTGATACATTGTCAGGAGCATGGCAAGAGGCGTTACAGCCTGTTTATACATCGCTGGGCGATATTGTTCATATCTTAAGTGCAGCACCAAAAAAAATGAATAAGGTACGGGGCTTGTTTAATACCAGTATGCCTGCGCTAGAGAAGTTTGTGAATACGATAACAACGAATCAGAAGTTCATGGATAAAGCCGAAAAACAAAAGGTCCAAGAAAATATAGCGGTGATTGCTAAAGATCTACAGCAACATGAGCGTGTATTGCACAAGTCCCGCCGTTTTGATTTTGATGTAATAATGGATGTGATTAAGATTCGTTTGAAGCGCTAGTGAACTCTTTGCTCACGTCAAGGAAGTTTTAGAAAGGAGTGATGCTGCACGATGGCTGTAAATAGTTTCCCAAAACTAGCACTCTCTCTTGTTTCAATGTCATTTTTGTCGCATAATCCGCCGCGCTGTAACTAATTCGGGATTTCTTTTCCTGAACTCTATGGTGATCTGCATTGGTTCTCTCGCAGCGATAAACTACGAACCCCGCCAGGCCTGGAAGGGAGCAACGGTAGTAGTGGACTCGGGTGCCGAGATGTAGCTGATGTGGATTGCCACTTTTACTTCCTATATACAGCTTCTAATTAATCATTATCAAAGCTAACCAGTTACGAAAAATTAATCTAACAATTTCACCCCTATTTTTTAATATTCTAGTACACTATCTGCATGAGCTACCAAGTCCTTGCCAGAAAATGGCGCCCCCAAAATTTCACCGAAATGGTGGGACAGCAGCATGTACTAAAAGCATTGATTAATGCTTTAGATGGCGACCGTCTGCATCATGCCTATTTATTTACAGGTACGCGTGGCGTGGGTAAAACGACGATTGCTCGTGTACTAGCAAAGTGCCTTAATTGTGAAACAGGCGTTACCTCACAGCCTTGTGGTACTTGTGGTAGTTGCACTGAAATTGCAGAAGGGCGCTTTGTTGATTTGATCGAGGTCGATGCGGCATCACGCACCAAAGTTGAAGACACCCGTGAGCTACTGGACAATGTACAATATGCACCCACT
>DQSN01000061.1 GCA_015663245.1 Leucothrix mucor | reverse complement strand
GATTTCTGGTTAATAATGACTCGATAACATAGCCTTGAACGGTTGAAGCATCCGCATCGGAAGAAACTAAAGGAGATATTGTTTTGAGGTTGTTGCCAAAAGCACCTACTTTCCAGTCACCCATAGCATAATCTGAAATCTGACTTGCTTTATAAGCTCTTTGAAATGATTCTGCTACTTCCGATGAATTTGTATTAGTTGACGTTGTTTCTTTTTGCTGAGCTGATAGCTGAAAACTACCCCGTTCTACTTTTTTTGAAAGCTTGGCAATAGCGACACGTAAATTACTAACATCTTTAGTCTGTGCTAATAGGGCTTGGGTTGTTTCCGACAATTTCGACCATTGGCGATCAATTTGATACATCGTGGCGATGATCAAAATAATAATTAAGGTAAGAAAACCATAGAGGACAAAATCTTTAATCGAGAATCTTTTTTGCATATTTATATTTATTGATTAATGAGCGATTGAATATTTTTATTATTTACTTAGCTAAAGATATTACATTACAGCAAAACTAAAAACTAATCCATAGCGATACTCTCCACTATATATCCACATGGATTAATTTTCCATCACTATAGGAAAGTAATACTACCCCTATAAATTTTAGGCATAAAAAAAGCGGGCATTCAAAAGAATGCCCGCTTTTACTACTTCAATTATTCTAAATTAGATTTAGAAGTTTGAAGTGATACCTACACGTGCGTGAGAATTATCCTTTGTACCGATATCATTT
This sequence comes from Leucothrix mucor, assembly GCA_015663245.1. Taxonomy (GTDB): domain Bacteria; phylum Pseudomonadota; class Gammaproteobacteria; order Thiotrichales; family Thiotrichaceae; genus JAGLBW01. Next base: position 11,192 of record DQSN01000061.1, on the reverse strand, counting down.
TTACCAATAGATGTCCAAACAGTAGTTCCCTTGCCTAAGCCATAACCAAGCTCAACAACTGTATTAGCTCCGCTTAGACCTTTAGTTTTACCAATTTCAGCTTGAACATATGCTTTACCAAACTTATAACGACCATTTAGCGCAGAGTTTTTAGTCTTAACACTAGTACCGGTATCTTCAATTTGGTTATAAACGTAGTTAACTGCATGCCCAGCAGGGAATTTATAACCCAAACCTAAGTTAAAAGCTTTCTCTACATTTTTGATTTTCTGATAGCCTAAAGCAGCTTTAATTCCATTACTTTTATAAGAACCTAAAAGACTAGTTGCATCGTTATTTACCCCAGCAGTTTCATCAGGCACATAAGCTGCAGCTATACCTACAGGACCATATCCTTTTAAGTATGCAATTGCATTATTAACGCGGAAACCAGCAGCACCATCAGAAATATTCTGATGTCCAATATTCAACATATCAAACATATCAGATGAAAGCGCATAAGGAGTAGAATGACGACCTACGCGAACTTCACCGAAACTACCTTTAAGACCAACCCAAGAGTCACGAGCACCAAGACTACCGTTAGCATCAATAATACCCTTAGTAGCCATTTCTAGCTTATATGTTACAGACATACCGTTGTCCATAGCAGTAGAGCCTTTAACGCCTAAACGAGAGCTATGAGCATTTACTGTTGTTGTCTTAACTCCAGCAGTTTTATCACTACCTACAGAAACTTTCATTTTTCCGTAAAGTGTTGTATCAGCCATTACTGCCATTGGTGCAGCAAGACCAGCTGCGATTGCGATTGCGAGCAATTTTTTCATCTTTTCGACTCCTAAAAAAGTTAGTCATAACTATAAATAAATTCTTTATCTGAAAATTTGGCAAAAATACCAACTTCAGTTATTCCGTCAAAACCTGCGGAATTGATACGAATTTTAGTACCAGTGTTGCTAAAATGCAACAAAAATTTTACTTCTTATCACTTAACGGCTACGTTTCACTGTATATAGCCGCAAACCGTCCTTTGAATAGTAACGCTTATCTCCAAGCAAAAAAAGCCACAGATAGACTGTAGCTTTTTTGCTCATCACCATTAGGCGATGTATATCGTTGCATTCCAATAGGATAGAAAACAACAATATTAAAGGTATTTTTAACGCTTAGAGAACTGTGTTGCTCTACGTGCTTTACGTAAACCAACCTTCTTACGTTCAACTTTACGTGCATCACGCGTCAACAAGCCTTTCGCTTTTAATGTACCACGCAAACCTTCGTCAAATTTAAGTAAAGCTCTTGCAATACCTAGACGAATTGCACCAGCTTGACCACTGTCGCCACCGCCTTTAACCGTGACGTTAATGTCGAACTTATCATTCATCTCAGCAGCATCTAAGGATTGACGTACAACCATGCGAGAAGTTTCACGACCGAAATACTCATCAATCGAAAGTTTATTAACGGTAATAGCGCCTGCTCCCATTTTCATGAAAACACGTGCAGATGATGACTTGCGTCGACCCGTTCCGTAGTACTGTGTATCGGCCATGCTATTTAATCTCTTAATCTTGTATTCTGATTATTCAATAAAAAGTTAACTTAAACTTCTAAAGGAATTGGTTGTTGTGCGTGATGCTTATGCTCAGGACCTGCATATACTTTAAGTTTTCTATACATATCACGACCTAGAGGCCCTTTTGGCAACATCCCTTTTACCGCTAGCTCAATTGCACGCTCTGGAGCTTTATCCATTAGTTTTTCAAAACTAATAGATTTAAGGTTACCAATGTAACCTGTATATCTGTAATAGATTTTATTTTTTGCTTTACGACCTGTTACTTGGACTTTATCTGCGTTAATTACAACAATGTAATCACCAGTATCTACATGAGGTGTATAGATTGGCTTATGTTTGCCACGTAAACGTAGCGCTATCTCACTTGATAAACGTCCTAAAGTTTTACCTTCAGCATCTACGACAAACCAGTCGCGCTTTACTTCTGCAGGTTTTGCAGTAAAAGTTCCCATTCCAAAAATCTCCAGAAACGAAGCTAACTAAAATTATATATAATAAACCCCTCAATGGAGCCTATTCAAAGAACGGGGCATTCTATTGGAATCCGACCTATGACTCAAGTATTAATTTTCAATTCATTGATATTTTAGCGTGGTATGGAAGCAGCAAGCTAATAGATAGTGTTTTCATTGATTGTCGCCCATTAGATTCACAAACTAATAAACAACAGGCAAAAAAAATGCGACTCCGAAGAGCCGCATAAAATACCACCAAAGGAGGATGGAGGAGTATTAAGCCACCTACTGGCTAAATATGAGTAAATAATAATACTCTAATTTTCTAATGTCAACGATCATCGCAAGTTATTTTCCTTTCTCCTTCATCCATAAAAATCACACTTTATCACCACTACCCGCAATGAACCCCACCCCAAAACATTGCAAATTTTCTTTTTTGATCTAACTTCTATAGGTAAGCGTAATAAATAATAAGCTAGACATTTCCACATACAGCACTTAATCAAGTACGAATAACAACAAAATGTCTCAGCTATAAAAACAAGTAATAAAATACGCAATTATTAGTTTTTCATCACCGTATGGAAAACACCAAAGGAAGTAGCCATGTTTACAAAAACTAAAAACTGGCTGTGGAATATTGTCGTCGAGTGGCTTAACGGAATCCCAAAAAGAAACCGTCAACAACAAGCCATCAACAATACAGATCACTTACTCCGCGATATTCGACCAGCAGATGTTATTCTTTTTGAAGGGCGTAGTCGCGTGGGTGAGGTTATCAAAATAATCACCTTATCCCCTTGGACTCATGCTGCGCTTTATATTGGGCGTCTTGCCGAAATACAGGATAAAGAGATTCAAAATAAAGTTAGATTATTTTACTCAGGCGATGAAACTGCCCCATTGATCATCGAGTCATTACTAGGTCATGGAACAATCATTACCGCGCTGACTCAGTACCCTGATGATAATCTACGCATCTGCCGTGCCAACGAGCTTAATTACTCGGATCAAAAAAAAATAGTCAGTTTTGCGGTTGAGCATCTCGGTATTCTCTACGATATTCGCCAATTACTCGACCTTGCGCGCTTTATGTTCCCCTACGCTATTTTACCTCGGCGCTGGCGTTCCAGTTTATTTCAACACAATGCGGGCAGACCAACTCATATTGTTTGCTCCAGCATGATTACTCGCTGCTTTCAGAGCGTCAACTATCCTATTTTACCCATTGTGAAAGCAGATAATAATGATCGTATTCGTTTTTTTAAACGAAACTTTAGGCTTTTTACACCTGCTGATTTTGATTATTCACCTTATTTTGAAATTATTAAATTTCCTGTGTGGGGGTCTAAACAAAATTATAAACATGCGCTTTATCATGACTTGCCTTGGCAGGATGAGGAATGGATAGAAGACCAAGAAAAAAAACCATCACCTTTTAAAATAGAAAGCTTCACTTCATGGCTTGCTAGTGCCAACTCCATCAAAAAAATCATAAAAGCCAATATTAACAATAAAGTTAAAGAATCATCTCAGGAGAAAAGTAACACGCAACCCCTCTCAGAGCCTCTCTCTGAAAAAACCTCGGATAACTTATTATCCGCAAGGAGCACCAAATGTTCTGGTTAATACTCTTTATCATCACTATCGGCACATTAGGCTATCTACGTACGCCTTTAAAAATATCAACATGGGCAGTTGGGGCATGGATACTTCTCATCCTAATAACAGGAAGCCTAGAGGGATGGTTATGGTTTATATGGATTCCCAGCTTGATTATTTTAACCATTATTAATCTACCCAAACTGCGTAAAAAATTAATTAGTAAACCTGCCATGAACCTACTGGCTGCCAACCTTCCTACTATTTCTCGTACCGAACAAATTGCCTTAGATGGAGGGAATGTATGGTGGGATGCTGAATTATTTTCAGGAAAACCAGAATGGCGACATTTACGCGACCTATCAAGTGGCCGTCTTAATGAGAAGGAGCAAGCCTTCATTGATGGTCCTGTTGAACAACTATGTGACATGTTGGATGACTGGCAAATAACCCATGAGCTACAAGATCTACCAGAGGAAGTTTGGGCATTCCTAAAAAAAGAACGCTTCTTCGGCATGATAATTGCGGAAGAATATGGCGGACAAGCCTTCTCCGCCCTTGCCCATTCCCAAGTGATTATGAAAGTTTCCAGCCGTAGCATCACTGCCGCTGTTACCGTGATGGTTCCCAACTCACTAGGCCCTGGAGAGCTACTGCAACGCTACGGTACACAAGAACAAAAAGACTACTATTTACCCCGCTTAGCCATTGGTAAAGAAATCCCCTGCTTTGCCTTAACCAGCCCCGAAGCAGGAAGTGATGCCAGCTCTATCCCTGATGCGGGCATTGTCTGCCATGAGGATTTTGAGGGCAAAGAAAAGGTGCTAGGTATTCGTCTCAACTGGGAAAAACGCTATATCACCCTTGGACCTGTTGCCACTCTATTAGGTCTTGCCTTCCAGCTCTACGATCCAGATCATCTAATCGGTGAACAAGAAAACATTGGTATAACCGTTGCTTTAATACCAACCAGCACAGCAGGAATAGACATAGGTAAGCGTCATTTCCCTCTCAATAACCCTTTTCAAAATGGTCCAAACTGGGGAGAAGATGTTTTCATTCCAATGGACTGGGTGATTGGCGGTGTTGATCAAATCGGCAACGGCTGGAGTATGTTAATTGAATGCCTCGGTGAAGGACGCGGAATTTCTCTACCCGCATTATCGACAGGTGCAGCAAAATTATCATCACGTATTGTTGGTGCTTACGCCAAAGTACGCAAGCAGTTCGGAATACCTATTGGACAGTTTGAAGGCATCGAGGAACCTCTCGCCAGTATGCTCGGCAACACTTATGTAATGGATGCAGCAAGAAAGCTCACGACTACCGCCCTAGATCATGGTCAACGGCCTGCTGTTATCACCGCTTTATTAAAATATCAACTTACTGAGCGTATGCGTGGCATTGTTAATAATGCGATGGATATTCAAGGCGGTGCAGGAATTTGCTTAGGCCCTTCAAACTTTATTGGACGCGCTTATCAGGCAATACCTGTGGCTATCACCGTGGAAGGTGCAAATATTCTGACGCGTTCATTAATTGTGTTTGGACAAGGTGCTTTACGCTGCCACCCCTATTTATTGAAAGAGATGCAAGCCACTCAAAACAAAGATTTAGATGCTTTAGATAAAGCACTGTTCTCCCATATTGGTTTTGTCGTTAGCAATCTCTTTCGTAGTTTGTGGTTTGGTCTCAGCAATGCCATTTTTGAAGTCTCTGGCACGCCACTCACACGTCGATATTATCGCCACCTCACACGTTTAAGTGCAGGTTTTGCACTATTAACCGACTATGCCTTACTGACATTAGGTGGCAGTTTAAAACGCCATGAGCGACTTTCAGGACGCTTTGCCGATATTTTATCAAACCTTTATCTTTGCTCCGCAACGCTTAAACATTTTGAAGATCAAGGCGAACCAGAAGCTGATTTACCTTTGCTACATTACGCATGCCAAATGACCACTCACGACGCCCAACAGGCCATGCTTGCGGTGTTTTACAATCTCCCCTTTCCATGGGCTGCAAAACTACTACGCGGCTTTATGTTCCCGTTTGGTAAGCCCTATGCGCCCCCTTCGGATCAGCTAATTCATCAAGTGGCTAAATTAGCCCTAGCCCCCTCATCTACCCGTGATCGCTTAACCGCTGGTATTTATACAACAGATGATCCAGCCGATCCTACAGGACGTATCGAATATGCCTTCACCCAAGCAATTGCCGCCGAAGAAGCAGAGAAAAAACTAAAAAAGCTGTTTAAAGGCGGACAGTTAGACAGCCATACGCATATCGAACGTATCGCAGAAGCAGCAAAAAAAGAGCTTATCAGCGAAGAGGACGCAAAGCAGCTACACATCGCATGGCTTGCAATGCGTGATGCTATCCGCGTTGATTCATTTGAAGAAATATAAGGAGACGTGATATGACCTACTCAACTGCTAGACCCGTTTACCTTATCGACGGCACACGCACACCCTTTTTAAAAGCACGTGGGAAACCAGGCTTATTTAGTGCCAGCGATCTATCCATCAGCGCATCTGCCACTCTTATGTTACGCCAGCCTTTCTTTGCCAGTGATTTAGATGAAGTGATATACGGTTGCGTCATGCCCAGCCCTGATGAAACCAATATCGCACGTATTATCGCCCTGCGTATTGGCGGCGGACATAAGCTCACCGCACATACCGTACAACGCAACTGCGCTTCTGGCTTGCAATCTATTGATACCGCTTGTCGCAATATCGCACATGGCTATTCCAATCTTGTTCTCGCAGGTGGCGTAGACTCGATGAGCCGAGCACCTTTATTACTCAGGGAAGATATGGTGCATTGGCTAGCAAACTGGAGCAGAGCTAAAACAGCAGGTACAAAAATAAAAGCCTTAGGAAAATTACGCGGACAATATTTCGCACCCATTATCAGTTTATTACGCGGTTTACGCGACCCTGTCGTAGGTCTCAATATGGGGCAAACAGCAGAAGAACTTGCTTGGCGTTTTGCCATTAACCGTGAACAAATGGATAGCTTTTCGGTACAAAGCCACCTCCGCTTAGTATCTGCCATCGAAAACAATTACCTTGATGAAATATCGCCCGTCTACAACCAAAAAGGTACTGCATTTACTCAAGATGACGGTGTACGTGCCGATAGCTCTGTTGAAAAACTAGCAAACTTAAAACCTTTCTTTGATAAACCTTATGGCAGTGTTACTCCCGCTAATAGCTCTCAAATTACTGATGGTGCTTGTAGCGTTATTCTTGCCAGCGAAGAAGCCATTGCACAACATAATCTGCCCGTACTAGCAAAATTGAATCCCGCACAGTGGGCAGGTGTTGATCCATCACAGATGGGTTTAGGTCCAGCTAATGCCATTACCGAAACCTTAAAAACGCATAACTTAGCCTTGGACAATATTGACTACTGGGAAATCAACGAGGCATTCGCCGCACAAGTCCAAGCCTGTGTGATTGCGCTTAACGATGAAGACTACTGTCGCAATGACCTTGGTTTAAGTAATGTGGTTGGAAAAATTCCTATTGATAAACTCAATATTGACGGTGGTGCCATCAGTCTTGGACATCCCGTAGGCGCAAGTGGCGCAAGAATTGTGTTACACCTCGCAAAAATTTTACAACGCACAAAAGCATCCAGAGGTATCGCCAGCCTTTGTATTGGCGGTGGTCAAGGTGGCGCGATGTTAGTGGAGGCAGTCAAATGAATAATTCAATAAGCAATACTATTGATAATACTAAATATCAGCACTTATCACTAAACTTCGCCCTTGATAATATTCTCTGGCTGACCCTCGACGTGGCAAACGAGTCAGCCAATGTACTCAGCCCTGAGGTTATCAATGAGTTATTAACCGCTTGTGAAGATATAAAACAACTAAAACCCACGGGGCTTATTATCCACTCAGGCAAACGTAGCGGCTTTATTGCAGGTGCAGACGTTAAAGTTTTTGTTGGCATCCCTGATAGAAAAACCGCATTGGAGTTTATTCAACTAGGGCATCGTTTATGCGACAGCATTGAGAGTCTCCCTATGCGTACTTTAGCGATGGTGAGTGGATTTTGTCTGGGTGGCGGGCTTGAGCTTGCTCTTGCCTGTGATTATATTATTGCTAGCGATAGCCCTTCCTGCAAGCTGGGACTCCCTGAAGTGAAGCTTGGTATTCACCCAGGATTTGGTGGTTCAGTGCGCTCTATCCGTCGCATGGGCATTCTAAAAGCCATGCCGATAATGCTCACAGGACGCAACCTGCTTGGACGACAGGCTACAAAATTAGGTCTGATTGATTTATGTGTGCCTTTACGCCAACTTGAAAATACCGCAACACAAGTGATCAAAGCAGGTTATCAAGCTCATCTACCCGCAAAAGAAAAACATACATTCGCAAATAAGCTCCTCGAAAGCCTACCCGCACGCAAGCTAATCGCTACAAAGATGAGATCGACCGTTGCCCAACACGCCAAAATTGAGCACTACCCCGCCCCCTATGCGCTAATTGCACTATGGGAAAAATACGGCAGCTATGATGAGGCTATGTATCAAGCAGAAGCAGAGTCTGTGGCAGATTTGATACAAACTGACACCGCGCAAAATCTAGTGCGCGTTTTCTTCCTACAAAATCGCCTAAAAGCATTGGGTAATAAAAAACTATTCACTCCCAAGCATGTGCATGTAATTGGTGGCGGAGTAATGGGCGGAGATATTGCTGCATGGTGCGCCATGCAAGGTTTACGCGTCACTATTCAAGATATGAATACGGACGCACTAGCAAGAGTGATTCAACGAGCTAACACCAGCTTTAAACGTCGCTATAAGCGAGATAAACAACGTATTATGCAAGCGCAAGACAATTTACTCCCCGACCTACAAGGACATGGCATTGCCAAAGCAGATGTTATTATTGAGGCTATTTATGAGAACCTTGAAGCCAAGCAAAATCTATTCAAAGATATTGAAAAACGCGCACGCAGTAACGCACTGCTAGCCAGCAACACCTCTAGTATCCAGCTACAAGAGATAGCACAAGCGATGCAACAACCTGAGCGTTTAGTGGGCTTACATTTTTTCAATCCTGTTGCCAAAATGCCTTTATTAGAAATAATCTACACCCCCAAAACCACCGATAAAGACATACTCATTCAAGCACAGTCTTTTGCTTCACATATCAACAAACTCCCCTTGCCAGTAGTTAGCTCCCCAGGCTTCTTGGTCAATCGTATTCTTGTACCTTATCTACTAGAAGCCGTTACCCTACATCAAGAAAAAGTCCCTGCGGAGGTTATCGACAAAGCTGCAACTGATTTTGGCATGCCAATGGGACCGCTTGAACTTGCCGATACGGTAGGGCTAGATATTTGCCTACACGTTGGCGAAATTTTAGCAGAGACTGTTGGCGTTACCTTACCAAACACCTTAGCCAAGGATGTTAAAAATGGCTTACTCGGCAAAAAAAGTGGGCAAGGTTTTTACACTTGGAAAAAGGGCAAGCCTGTTAAAGCCAAAAAGGTCGAATGGAATGGCGATGCTCAACAGCTTGAAGAGCGACTTATCAATAAGCTATTAGATGAAGCACAAAAATGCTTAGAAGAAGGACTTGTTGAAGATGCGGACTTACTAGATGCTGGGACTATTTTTGGCACTGGGTTTGCACCATTTAGGGGTGGCCCGATGCAATATTTGAGAAGTAAAATGGCTTAACTCTCGCTCCGTACTGCGGGACTAAAGTCCCGCAAAAACTAAGTATCCTGTAAATAATTCCGTATAATTGCCTACCCATTAAAGATACGGGATTAATTCCTTGGGTTAATAATTTGGATCTGTCCTTCTTCAATATCTTCTATTTCTTGCCCCTCATCACCTTTTTTGAAGTCCACAACTGTTTGATACAAACCTTGGACAACCATTGCCATTCCCGCATAATTTAACTTATCAGCGGTATCTTCCGCAGTATTGTAGTTTTTATTTCGATAGGATGTTGTATCCGAAACCATTATTGCAGGAAAGCCATGCGACCAATAACTAATCTGATCAGAACTCGTAATATTAGGGAAATTTTCAGGTGCATTGATAGACCTGACCGCTAAAGAACTCGCCTTTTTGAAACTTTTTTTGACCGCCCTCAGCTCAATAAAATCCTGCAAGTGACTGCTTATATTGATAAAGTTTCCTGTTGTTGGATAGATTAATTCCATAAAAGAAAAAGGATAGGTTTGCGAGTTAGATTTATTCGAGAAGAAGCCCACGCTATCAACTGAAATCATCAACTTCACCGCACGATTTTTTTTCTTTAACATCTCCGCATGTTTATAACTTCCCATATCAGATGTCCCTAAAACAGAACCTTCCGATAGAGCATAAGCAACCAGCTCGACACGTAAAGGCAGCTCTTTCTCAATAACTGATAAAGCGTTAGCTAACTCAATTAAAACCGAGACACCACTAGCATTATTATCAGCACCAGGAAAAGCATTTTTTGTATCATAATGCGCACCTATCACCACCGTTTCTTCTGTTGCAGGTCCTAAACGGTAAAGGATATTACTAAAGCTCCCCGCCATTGTTCCAAAAGGTTGATAGTGTGGTTTTTTACCTATTAAGTGCCCTGCCTTACTGAACTGTCGATGGATATAATGTGCCGCTGGGCGAATACCTTCAAATTCAGGGGTGCGTGGAGCATATGTTTTTGATAATGCTTCTACATGCATTTTTAGTTTTTGTTGATTTATTTCAGGAACACTGCTGCTATTAAAGAAAGAAAAAACAGGCTGTGTCACAGCAAACCAAATCAATAGACTCACCAAGAAAAACACAATGAGCCAATCGAAGATTTTATTAATTATTTCTACAAACATAAAGTAGCGGCACTTCCTTGCACCTTAAGTACATCTAAAAAAGATGCCTTTGGTAATTAACTAACAAATGGAGGGTAGTACAGGTTTAACTGTTTATCAGCATAAAATATACATCAACAATAAAAAACCAGCTTAACACTGCTGGTTTTCTTATTCCGACTATTGGATGATTCTATTTTTAACAGGCATAAAAAAGGCTGATAAAAATCAGCCTTTAGAATATATCGCGTAAGAAATCTTACATCGCAGCAATACGACTGTTTAAACGACTTTTATGACGTGCTGCTTTATTCTTATGGATTAAGCCTTTGCTTACTGCCTTATCTAAAGCAGGAACTACTACTTTGAAAGCAGCCTGAGCAGTTTCTTTTTCGCCAGCTTCAATAGCATATACAACTGACTTAACAACTGTACGCATTCCTGAACGTTGGTGTTTGTTTCTCACACGACGCTTCTCAGACTGACGTGCACGTTTTTTTGCAGATGTAATATTTGGCAAAATTCTTCTCCCAGAAGGGCTTTGTTTAAAATAAGAGGCGCATTATGCCAAGTATAAAACTAGACATCAACACTATTCTCGCTCTTTTTTGCTGATATTGAAAATCAGTAAAAAATATTCTGTAAAAACGAGAAAGCCCAGACCAATAGCCTAGGCTTTCTCTATCATCAATAGACGAAAAAGGCTTACATCAT
>DQSN01000086.1 GCA_015663245.1 Leucothrix mucor | reverse complement strand
TGCTGTTGTTGCTGTTGTTGCTGTCTATTCCAACGATCAATATACCACTGCTGGGTATGCTCCCCTGTATTTTTTGGTGGCACATATTTGTATGTCTTCTTCTGAGCATTACAAGTACCACATGTACTGTTAGTTGTTGCTACTTGAGAGTTTTGTGATGCTCCTGAGCCAAACCCAGAATAACTATTATCATACGTACCCGTTCTTGCGTTATAAGGAGCGCATCCCGATGCTAAAATTGCTACCAATGAGGAAGCAGCGAATAATTTAATTTTTCTGTCCATGACTCAAACCTGTGTAATTAATATAATTATGACCAGTAGAAGAACAACCAGCCAACCTAACCATTCGATGTATTTTATAATCAATGGTTCCATTTTTGGCCCAACTTTTGCAACCAGTCCTGCAACCAAGAAAAAACGAAGTCCCCGACCTACCACCGAAGCGGCTACAAATGGCAAAAATGCCATCGATAATAGTCCAGCGGATATAGTAAATAGCTTGTAAGGTATTGGGGAAAAACCAGCAACCAAAATAGCCCATACTCCCCAGCGGCTAAATAGGTCTTTTACTTGTGCAAATTTCTCAGCGTACCCCCATTCAATGATGAGTGGTTGCAGCCAATCAATTGCCCATATTCCCAAGAAATAACCTGCTATTCCTCCTAACACTGAAGCAATAGTAGTTAAAGTAGCAAGCCGAACCCATTTGGATGGCTCTGCTAGCGACATAGGTATTAACATTACGTCTGGCGGGATTGGAAAAAAAGAAGACTCCGCAAAACTTAAGGTAGCAAGGTACCTTTCTGCATACTTATGTCGTGAATACTCAATTACTTTCTTATATATATTAGAAAACAGTTTCATTTTAAAGGCTTTTTTTATTTTATTTTATTTATTTTTGTAAAAATGGAACGAAAACGACAGATTCATGGTTTTCGATATTATGCTCAGTTTCTGATATACGAATAAGCAATTTTAATATTTGCTCCCCATTTTTTTTACCAACAGGTATGACCATTCGCCCACCAATTTTCAACTGCTCAATTAAAGACTCAGGTATTTCATCGGGTGCTGCGGTTACCATAATAGCATCATAAGGAGCCGCTTCTTGCCAACCCCAAGTACCATCAGCATGATGAACACGAACATTTCTATAACCCAAAGCATACAAAAGATCACGCGCAGTACGATACAGTGGCAATATTCGTTCAACAGTATGTAGATTTTTGACTAAACCACCAAGTACTGCTGCCTGATAAGCCGACCCTGTCCCCACTTCCAATACATTTTCTAATTCACCACCACCCTCAAGTAATAGCTCGGTCATACGTGCAACAATGTAAGGTTGTGAAATGGTTTGACCATGCCCTATTGGCAATGATGTATTCTCATAAGAGCGGCTCGATAAAGCCCCATCCATAAATAAATGCCGCGGTACAAGACGCATCGTACGAAGTACATTTTGATCTTTAATTCCTAGTTTCTCAATCTTATCAATTAAGCGATCTCGCGTGCGTTGGGATGTCATCCCTATTCCTTGTACATCTAATTCCCGCATGCTTTATCAATACTCTCTAGATTTTTTGCAACCATTGCTTAGTTGCTTCAATGACCTGATAGCGTGTTAAATCTATGTGTAAGGGCGTGACCGAAATATAGCCTTGCTCTACCGCATAGAAATCAGTGCCTTCACCTGCATCTTGCTGCTTTCCTGGTGGGCCTACCCAATAAATGTCATCCCCACGCGGATCTATACTTTTAATCACAGATTCCGCTTTATGCCGTTTCCCCAAACGTGTTGCCTGAAACCCTTTGATTTCATCCCAAGGAATATCAGGTACATTAACATTCAATATAGTATCAGGTTTTTCTCTAAAATCAGACAACTGTCTCAATAATACCACTACCGCCTCAACTGCTGTTGCAAAGTGCTGAGGCTGAAATGATGCTAAAGAAATGGCTATCGCAGGCAGTCCAAGGTTCCGCCCCTCCATCGCTGCTGCAACTGTTCCAGAGTAAATCACATCATCACCCATGTTTGCACCCGCATTGATACCTGATATCACAATATCGGGGGCATTATCATAAAGCCCCGTTAATGCAAGATGAACACAATCCGTTGGCGTGCCATTAACGCTATAAAAATTATCACCTCGCTCAGTCAAGCGTAGCGGAACATCCAAAGTTAAAGAGTTACTTGCAGCACTTCTATTCCTATCGGGTGCTACAACCATTACCGTAAACTGCTGTTGTAAACGCTGGTGTAAAGCATTCAAGCCAGTAGCAATAAAACCGTCGTCATTACTTAATAAGATATTCATTCACAATAACTCATAGGATTTATATTTTTCACAAAATTTTGCTCTTCAAGCATCAGCATAGTGCTTATATCTATGCTATCTTAGGCGGCTATTTGCCTATCTATCCAACATTCAAAAACACGATGCAAAAAAAACAACCTAACAAAGCACCGTCTCAACTTTCTGCGGATGATACCAAGCTGTTTCAAGATGCAGTACGGGATATAAAACCACTATCGCACGATAACATACCACTAAATATATCTCACATTACTGATCTTCCTGAAAGAATTCATGAAAGAATCCCAGAAGAAAAAAGCATTATTACTAAACCTCATCGTAAAGATAAAGGAAAAATCCATCAGCCCTCCTCCTTAGATGAATCACTCTTATTTCGAGAGGCAGTAAAAGATATAACACCACTGCTACACGATAAAGCCACCCATGAAATCATACAAAACAATAAAAAAACACTAACAAATACTACTGATGACGATTTAGTCTCTGATATTTTATCGGATGAAGCCGAGGTAGAAAAAATTAACCCCACAGATATATTAAGCTATTGCCATGTAGGGATTCAAAAAAGGGTTTTTAAGAAACTAAGAAGGGGGCAATACATCACAATTGATGAACTAGACTTGCATGGTTTAAATGTGAAACAGGCCAAAAACCTATTACTACATTTTTTAGAAATAGCTCTTCAAGTTGAAGGTAGCTGTATCAGTATTATTCATGGCAAAGGACATCGCTCTAGTAATAAAGAACCTGTTATCAAACGCCAAACAAACCATTGGCTACAGCAACACCCGCGAGTTTTAGCCTTTCATTCTGCACAAGCAAAGGATGGTGGCACAGGTGCAGTTTACGTCTTACTGAGACGTACGCAACTTTCTGATTAACCACTTTTAGTTCTGCTAAACCGTTTCTCTTAACGCTTTTTGGCTTCAAGAAAAGCTCTAATTTAAAAAATAATTTATTAAACAATAACTTCTCCGAATGGAAAATACAGGAAAAATAAGGGGCACCATCCGTCATAAATATTTGGTGGATGGCATTATCTCTTATCCACCCCACAGAGAGGTTAGCGAAGGGATTAATTAAAAGTTACCACAAAAAAACGGATGCTAATAAGCATCCGTCTTTAGTTATCTACTATATAAATCACTAAATATTTCTAGTGATTATGACCTTCTGTTGTTGAATCCAAATCAAAAGGGTCATCATCAAAATTTTCTGATGTTGTTGTATTTTGCCCATCAATTTTACGATGCAATTTACGATGTAAGAACCAATCAACACTAAAGAAGCGCCCTGCACCCATAAAGAATAAAGACAACAGCATAATGAAATACATCACACCAACGGTTAAGCGGTCGCCCGTTGCATCAGTGTAACCATGATTCATTAACATTTTCTCGCCAGCAGCTAAAATATCCTGACTACCCAGAGCTAATAGGATAGTGAATCCCATTAACGCTAATAAAGGCAGAGATATCCAACGTACTGCAAAACCAATAATCAACAAGAAAGCAGCAACAACTTCAACACCGCCGATAACACCGTTCATTACTTCTGGAATAGGCATTGGCGTGGCACTTAGCGTTTCAACACTTGCCTTATAAGCAGCTCCATCGAACCATGTCATGGGGTTGTACCATTCAATACCCTCACCCGCAAACAAACCTAATTTTTTACTTCCAGACACCCATAGCATAGGGGCTAAAAATAAACGTAATAAAAGGGGGGGAAGAAAATCGAGGCCTCGCAGCCATCCAAAACTAAAAAATCCTAACAAAAACTTGGTCATCGGGGGGTCTCCTTGACTAATATGACTTCCCCCTATTTGACTGTTTTCTAGCACTTTTTGCAAGTACATTTTATGCCTATTAAGCCACCACTCATCTACAAAGGCATTATCATTTACATTTTCTCAGCAGTTTCAGCGAAAATAAAGCAGGAATAATCATCTCCAAAAAGGTTTTGCTATTTCTTTTCTCACCATTTCATCCGTAAGGCCGACATCCTCTAAAAGGTACTTATCTAACTGAGCCAACTGCTTTCTCTGACGAGAGCGTTGAGCCCAAGTATCAAGCGTTTTTAGTAAACCGTGCTGCTCTTTATCATCTACCTTTTTAACCGCTGTTACTGATACCTGCGAATTCAGGGTAGTGTTCTTGCAAACATTTAATTTTTGTGCATAATTTTGTTCTACATATACCTGTGACATGACAAGCACCTCCTATTTATTGATGAATTTTGTCATGGGTTTATTAAACGCCTCATCAACAAAACTATCCAATCGTTAAATCAGAAGGCAGCTATCAGAAATCCCGA
>DQSN01000243.1 GCA_015663245.1 Leucothrix mucor | reverse complement strand
GGCATAGTGTTTTCTCTACTTTTGTTACACGATGTTTGTACCTCACATAAGACTACAAACTGTATATTTCGCCCATCATTAAAAGCGTGATAGCTTTACACAATCAAACTTCGTAATGGATAGCTGATATGGAACTTTACCAACTTCGGACTCTAGTAACAGTTGCAGATGTCGGCAACCTTACCCATGCTGCTGAGCGTTTATTTACTAGCCAACCCGCTATTAGCGCACATATCAAAGCATTAGAGCAGGAGCTAAATATAAAACTGTTTGATCGTACTCCGAAAGGCATGCGCCTCACTGAGCATGGCAAAGTTTTAATTGAAAAAGCACATCAGGTATTGAATGCGACTAATGAGTTACGCATAAAGGCAAGCATGTTATCGGGAGAGCTTGCGGGTGTTGTAAAAATAGGCTTAAACACCAATGCAGAATTTTTACAACTATCTAAACTGCATGACCAACTCACCTCAAAATCATCTCAGCTAAAAATTCACTTAGCTGAAGGCATCTCCATTGAGTTATTGCATGAAATTCGCCGCGGCTCACTTGATGGCAGCTTCTACTTTGGTACAAACCCTCTTAAAGAACTTGAAAGTATTCCTTTAACAACTGCAAATATCGTTGTAGCAGGTGCAATTAAATGGCAAGAACAACTCAGTACTGCCGACCCCTCTGATCTTTCTAAGCTCCCATGGATTTATCCTGTGCCCTTTTGTCCTTATCACGACTTTGTAAATACTTTATTTGCAGACACCCCCGAAAAGCCAAGATGGACAGCGGATGCCTCCTCCGAAAGCTCGATGAACGTACTGCTTCGTTCTGGCGTTGGTATTGCTCTTATTCGTCAAGATGAGGCGCAACCATGGATTGACGAAGGTCTGATAACAGTCTGGCAAGGACAATCATTTACTCTGCCGCTTAATTTCGCTTATCTCAAGAAGAGAAAGCAAGATCCATTAATAAAAGCGTTAGTTGAGAGTGTAACAGAGTCATTTTTGACGATAGAAAACACTGTACTTACAGGGAAATAATCATCTGTATATTTTTACGCTTTTAAAAAAGTGCTAATTTAAAAACTGATTTAATTAGTAAACCACTGGAAACATACATGACAAAAAAAGTATCTTTTTTAGGTTTAGGCGCAATGGGTTATCCCATGGCAGGTCATCTTGCAAACAAAGGTTTTGATGTAACTGTCTACAACCGCACAACAGCTGTCGCAGAAAAATGGCTCAGCGAATATAAGGGAGCTATCGCAACAACACCTGCCCTAGCAACTGCAAAGGCAGACTTTGTCTTAACGTGTGTTGGTAATGACAATGATGTGCGTAGCCTTTATTGTGATGACAACGGTATATTCTCCGCCATTAAAGCGAATACTATTTTAATCGACCACACCACCACATCAGCCGACTTAGCCCGCGAGCTATCCCAAATAGCACCGCAGTATCAAACATACTTTCTTGACGCTCCCGTATCTGGCGGACAAATCGGTGCACAAAACGGCTGTTTAACAATTATGGTTGGCGGTGAAAAAAACATCTTTGAAAAAGCTTCTCCTGTCATGCAAAGCTATGCTCAAGCTATCTCCTTAATTGGTGAGGCAGGCTTTGGACAAAGTTGTAAAATGGTTAACCAGCTCTGTATCACAGGCATATTACAAGGCTTATCCGAGGCATTAACATTTGCAAAAGCTGCGGGTATTGATGCACAAACCGTTGTAAACACCTTGCAACATGGTGCCGCAGGGTCTTGGCAAATGATCAACCGCACAGAAACCATGATGAATGATGAGTTCGACTTTGGGTTCGCAATTGACTGGATGCTTAAAGATTTAAATATTTGTTTCGATGAAGCCCAACGCCTAAAAGTAGATTTACCCCTAGCAAAACAAGTAAGCAACACCTATGAAAGTTTACGAGAACAGGGATATAACCGCGCTGACACCTCAGTTCTTATCAAACAATTTGATGCATAACAAAAACTTACCCCGCAGCAATAATCTTTCGTTAAAGCAATCGACCAACATTAGCAATCAATAATTTAATATATTAATATACTCTAATGACTTAACAAAAAAATTCATACCCTCATAAAAAAACCTATATCCCCTTGTGTAATGACCTGAACTATAGGTATTATGCGAAGCATGTAGCTTACCTACTGAAGAACAGATTTTAATCAATACAAACTGTTCTTTAAGGGCGATCATGTTAATTAAAGATAAAAATCGAGGATATAAAATGAAAAAGAATATGCTTCTTGGACTAGCAATTACTGCTATGTTTTCAACTGCTGCAACAGCAGGTACTTTAGACGACGTTAAAAAAGCAGGCGTTTTAAAGTGTGGTGTAACAACTGGTCTTGCAGGCT
Source organism: Leucothrix mucor (assembly GCA_015663245.1). Classification (GTDB taxonomy): domain Bacteria; phylum Pseudomonadota; class Gammaproteobacteria; order Thiotrichales; family Thiotrichaceae; genus JAGLBW01. Next base: position 7,426 of record DQSN01000243.1, on the reverse strand, counting down.
TCTCTTCTCCTGACAAAGATGGCAACTGGACTGGAATCGACGTAGATACTTGTCGTGCGGTTGCTGCTGCTGTTTTAGGCGACTCAACAAAGGTTAAATTCAACCCATTAACAGCTAAAGAGCGTTTTACCGCACTTCAGTCAGGCGAGATTGATATACTTTCTCGTAACACGACTTGGACATTGACTCGTGATGCTTCTCTAGGCTTAAACTTCGCTGGCGTAAACTACTACGACGGACAAGGCTTCATGGTAAGCAAGAAGTTAGGCGTTAAAAGTGTTAAAGGTCTAGACGGCGCTGCTGTTTGTATCCAAGCAGGTACAACAACTGAGCTTAACTTAGCTGACTACTTCAAAGCTAATAACATGAAATTCAAAGCCATCACATTTGATACGTCTGATCAGACTATCAAAGGTTTCCAAGCTGGCCGTTGCGATATGTTAACGTCTGACCAATCTCAGCTTTATGCACTACGTATTAAGCTAGATAAGCCTGAAGATGCAATCGTACTTCCTGAAGTTATTTCTAAAGAGCCTCTAGGACCAGTTGTACGCCAAGGCGACGACCAGTGGTTCAACGTTGTACGTTGGTCACTTAATGCAATGATTAATGCTGAAGAAATGGGCGTTACTAAAGCAAACATTAAAGGTATGAAAGACACTAAAGATCCTGCTATTGGACGCTTAATGGGCGGACAAGGCGAGAAGCTAGGTCTTGATGACAAGTGGTCTTACAATATCATCAGCCAAGTAGGTAACTACGGTGAAATATTTGAAGCGAACGTTGGTAGTGGCTCTCCACTTAAAATTGGACGTGGATTAAACGCACTTTGGAACAAAGGCGGCATAATGTACGCTCCTCCAATTCGTTAATATCACTTAAAGAGTCTGCTTAGCAGGCTCTTTTTTTGCTTATAGATTAAGGATTTCATCAAATTCTTCTTTGACGAGATAGTTAATCTATCAGTAAAAGTATTTTCCCTTCTTTTTCTCTGTCTTATGGTATCTCACTATTATGGCTGAACAAAATACCAACCTAAAACCCAACAAGCCTCCTATTTGGAATGATCCCAAATATCGAGCCTTATTCTTTCAACTCCTTTTGATGTTTGGGGTTGGTTATTTTATCTATTCGATTATTCAAAATACATTAAACAACATGGAAGCACGTGGTATCTCCACAGGTTTCGCTTTTATGTCCGAGAAGTCAGGCTTTGATATACTTCAATCCTTGATACCTTATGATTCAAGCTCTACCTACGGACGTACTTTTGTCGTTGGTATATTGAACACCCTACTTGTGAGTGTATTAGGCATATTCCTTGCCACAATACTGGGCTTTCTTGTTGGTGTTGCACGACTATCAAACAATTGGTTACTCTCAAGAATTGCCACTGTTTACATTGAAATTTTTCGTAATATTCCATTACTCATACAGATTTTATTTTGGTATATCGTTGTTTTACGCGCCATGCCTTCCGCTCGGGATAGTATGTCTCTTTTTGATAGCTTCTTTCTCAATGTCCGTGGCTTATACCTACCCGCACCTGTTACAGAAAGTGGTTTTATCTACACCGCCATCACCTTCCTTATCGCCCTTATCGGGGTCTTTATATTGAAGCGCTGGGCGAAAAAACGACAAGAGGCAACGGGACAGCAAACCCCTGTTTTCTTAATCTCACTCGTCTTACTTATACTTGCCCCACTACTGGTTTTCTTTGTTTCAGGCAGTCCTCTAACATGGGACATCCCTGCACTAAAAGGCTTTAACTTCCAAGGTGGCATTGCCATTATTCCAGAATTATTTGCCTTATTAATTGCCTTGACGATTTATACCGCAGCCTTTATTGCAGAAATTGTACGCTCGGGAATCAAGGCAGTAGATAATGGACAGTCTGAGGCAGCCTTATCTGTTGGCTTAAAGCCCTCGCAAAACTTACGTCTAGTGGTTATTCCACAAGCTATGCGCGTCATTATCCCTCCGATGACTAGTCAGTACTTAAATCTACTTAAAAATTCATCACTCGCAACGGCAATTGGCTACCCTGATCTTGTTTCTGTTTTTATGGGAACTACCCTAAACCAAACGGGACAAGCCGTTGAGATTATTATGATGACTATGGCGGTTTACTTAGTATTAAGCTTACTAATTTCACTATTTATGAACTGGTACAACGCTAAAATGTCGTTGACTGAGCGATAGGAGCCATATTATGTATATAACTGATAAAATTCTCCCTGAGTTACCTGCTCCTAGCAACTCTAAAGGGCTTGTCCACTGGATAAAAACCAACCTTTTTTCCAGTCCTTTAAATATCCTGATGACATTTTTCGGGTTATTTCTCATCTATAAAATAATACCTCCCGCGGTTCAATGGGCATTTATTGATGCGACTTGGGTAGCAGATACGAGAGAAGAGTGTTTAGGTGACGGCAAAGGTGCATGCTGGGCTTATATTGGCAACCGCTTCGGTCAAGTCATGTATGGCTTTTACCCTCCTGCTGAATATTGGCGTCCTAACCTAGCCGCTATACTTTTAATCGTGCTCACAATCCCTCTTTTCATTGAAAGAATGCCAAAAAAGATCTGGCTAGGTGCATTTATCCTGCTGGTTTTCCCTTTTATCGCCTACTTTCTAATTCATGGCGGTTCATTTGGATTATCAGAAGTAGGAACTAATAAATGGGGTGGTTTAATGCTCACCCTCATTATTTCTTTAGTTGGTATTGCAGCAGCATTACCTCTGGGCATCATTCTTGCATTAGGTCGACGCTCAGAAATGCCTATTGTTAAGTCAATTTGCGTTATTTTTATTGAGTTCTGGCGTGGCGTACCGCTCATTACCGTCTTGTTTATGGCATCTGTAATGCTGCCTCTCTTCCTACCAGAAGGTTCAGATTTTGACAAACTAGCTCGTGCAATGATTGGTATCATTTTATTCCAAGCAGCCTACGTGGCAGAAGTGGTTCGAGGCGGTCTACAAGCAATACCAAAAGGTCAGTATGAAGCGGCTATTTCAATGGGCTTGAGTTACTGGAAAAGCATGGGATTAATTATTTTACCCCAAGCTCTAAAACTGGTTATTCCTGGCTTAGTAAACACCTTTATCGCCTTATTTAAAGACACAACACTGGTGTTAATTATTGGTCTGTTCGACTTATTAGCCATTATCGAAAATGTACTGGGATCAGACTCCTCTTGGTTAGGCTTTTTCACCGAAGGCTTAGTCTTTGCCGCCTTTGTCTTCTGGATATTTTGCTTTAGCATGTCGCGTTACAGCATGGCACTTGAGCGAAAACTAGATACTGGACATAAACACTAATTTATCTATTTCAAAGGAAAGTATGACCTACTCATACCCTCCTTGAAAATATTAAAAAGTTACACGTAGCTGAGAAATATTATGAGCGAAGCAAACAAACAAACTGATCAAGATTACGCCCTCCGCATGATTAATGTGAATAAATGGTATGGCGACTTCCATGTATTAAAAGATATTAATCTCGATGTAAAACAAGGTGAGCGTATTGTTATCTGCGGTCCTTCTGGGTCAGGAAAGTCAACCGTTATCCGTTGTATCAACCACCTTGAGGAACATCAACAAGGACAAATTATCGTTGGTGGCACCGAAATTACGGGTGATGTAAAACAGTTAGAACGCCTACGCACCGACGTTGGTATGTGTTTTCAACACTTCAACCTATTCCCGCACCTATCCATTCTCGAAAACTTAACCTTAGCGCCTATTTGGGTACGAAAAATACCTAAAGCAGAAGCAGAAGCCACTGCAATGCAATACTTGGAGCGTGTGAAAATCCCTGACCAAGCCAATAAGTACCCAGGACAATTATCAGGTGGACAACAGCAACGTGTCGCCATCGCTCGCAGCTTGTGTATGGACCCTAAGATCATGTTATTTGATGAGCCAACCTCAGCACTTGACCCTGAAATGATTTCAGAAGTACTTGATGTAATGGTTGAACTGGCTGACGAAGGTGGCATGACTATGCTATGTGTAACACACGAAATGGGCTTTGCTAAACAAGTCGCCGACCGTGTTATCTTTATGGATGCAGGACAAATTATTGAGGAAAATACGCCGAATGAATTCTTTGATAATCCACAATCTGAACGTACACAGTTATTTTTGAGTCAAATTATTGCTCATTAATTGCTCGTTTTGTCGCACCCTTCGACTCCGTTCGGAAAAGAATATGGTAGAGGCTCCCTGAGCGGAGCTAAAGGGTGCGGAAAATAAGTAAAACTATAGATTAAAATAATAAAAAGCCATCTCCATGCCACTCCTACCCCACGACATCAGCATCGCGGATATTACCGCATTCACATGGTTTCTCCTCTGTTGGAGTAGCTATTCATGGCTAGGAAAATACTTTCAAGCTCACAAGAAAAATTCACTACACAGCTTCTCAAAAAGCTATCGTAACGAGTGGATGCTACAAACCTTAAAACGTAGCAACCGTATTACCGATTCGGCTTTACTTGCCAATCTAATGCGTAGTGTCGCTTTTTTTGCTTCAACCAGTATATTCATACTCGGTGGACTCATCGCCATAATCGCCAATGTAGATATTGCGATTATCATGATCAGTGACATACCCTTTGCGCAAGATACCTCCCCTGTTTTTTGGAAGCTGAAGCTCCTGCTACTTGTACTTATTTTTATTTATGTATTCTTCAAGCTTATTTGGTCAATCCGACAATTTAATACCTGTATTATTGTAATGGGTGCAGCACCAGAAATTTTTCCTGCCGAAACAGAGCTTCTCCTTTACGCTAATAAACTCGGCTTAGTTATTCACCGTGCTGCCACCCACTACAATGAGGGAATGCGCGGATACGAATACGGGCTAGCAATACTTGCTTGGTTCATTCACCCCATTCTTTTTATTGTTGCTACATCATTAGTTGTTATCGTTATTTATCGACGTGATTTTGCCTCTCAGACTGTGCGTGCAATGCAAGAATATTAGATTACATCTTCAAATTCATCTTGTATCAGCTAAAACTTTTCATTAGCATAATAATCATCGAAATCTATCCAAGAAGATCAATACATGAGCATACTTGATGAATTTATAAAGAAAGAATCATCCGCTGGGACTCTTTTAATACTTGTAACTATTGCAGCTTTAATACTCAGCAACTCTCCCTTCTCTAATCTGTACACTTCGTTTCTCCATATCCCTATTGAGATTCGTATTGGTTCATTACAAATTGATAAGCACTTATACCATTGGGTAAATGATGGCTTAATGGCAGTGTTCTTTTTATTAATTGGTTTAGAGGTTAAAAGAGAAGTATTTGAAGGTCACCTCTCCTCTTGGTCGCAAGCTGCACTTCCTGGCATTGCAGCCATAGGCGGCATGGCAATACCCGCCTTGGTCTATGTACTATTTAACTACAATGACTCTTTCGCCTTAAAAGGCTGGGCAATCCCAACGGCTACTGACATTGCTTTTGCACTAGGCATTTTATCGTTACTTGGCAAACGAGTACCCGTGTCACTTAAAATATTCCTAATGGCACTAGCTATTATTGATGACTTAGGTGCGATCATTATTATTGCAATATTTTACACTTCCGAACTATCAACCTTAGCAATCACCGTCGCGTCATCTTGCTTGATTATTTTAATCACCCTTAACCGTATTGGTGTCACCCGCAAAGCAGCTTATATTTTAGTGGGTGTTATTTTATGGATCAGTGTTTTAAAGTCTGGAGTACATGCAACGCTCGCAGGTGTTGCTTTAGCATTTACAATCCCACTGGCTTTAAAGAAAAAAGATGGCACAGAGTACAATTTATCTAAATCATTAGAGCACGACCTTCACTACTGGGTAGCTTTTCTTATTCTGCCCATTTTTGCTTTTGTAAATGCAGGGGTTGATATAAGAAGTATTTCGATGCCATTAATGACAGAGTCCGTTCCTGTTGGCATCATGCTAGGCTTATTCTTAGGAAAACAGTTAGGCGTGTTTGGCTTTAGCTGGGTAGCTATAAAAATGGGCTTTGCCTCACTCCCAAAAGACAGTAATTGGCTACAACTATATGGCGTATCAGTGCTGACAGGCATTGGTTTCACCATGAGTTTATTTATTGGTTCACTAGCCTTTACTGATGATCAAACTTATCAATACACTGACAAACTTGCCATATTAATAGGTTCTTTTGCTTCGGGTATTATTGGTTATCTTATTTTACTACGTGCAAAAAAATCTAACTAAATAGATAGATAAGGACTGAGGATTTAATAACACCCTCAGTCCCAAAAAGTCTAAATAAACAACAAAAAATAACATTACTCCAACAGATTCCTACATTTGAGCCTCGTATAGTTAAACCTCCAACTCACGAGGATATAACAATGTTTAGACCACTAACAAAAGCCTTACTGCTGTTCATTTTAATAAATGTAACAGCAGCCTGTAGCTACTCGCCTAATAAATTAAAAGAAATTTATAATGAGTTACCCACAGAACTTGCAAGTGATATTAAAGAATCGGTTGATTTAACTCCCGCGCAGAGCAGGATGGTAGATGACTATGCGGAACAATTAGGACAATAGCACCGCCATAATAAGCTTCCCCAATATAGCCACTATTTTGCCAAACTAGCACAACTTGCTAAACAAGAAACTCCAGCCCTTCCTCCACTACAACAGATTCTGGCACAGATGGGTGAGATGCCACACTTTGAACAAGCAAAGCACCTAAGCCCAAAAATGGCAGCTGTAGGTCGCTCGTTAAATAATGATCAAATTTCACAATTAGAAAAATCATTGAATAACGAATACAAAGAAGAGCTTGCGGAAATAAATAATAACTCTCTTGCCACAAGTTTAAAGAAAGACCTTATAATGATGTTGCGACTTATCGACATCAAACTCAGCACCAAGCAATTAAAAGTGCTCAACACAGAGGTGAAGCACTACCATGATATACGCCATGCAGAGCTAACGGCGGAAAGAAAATTAGACCAACAACTGATTAGTGTATTAAAAAGCCATGATGATCCACAGTTTGTTCCACGATTCGTTAGCATTTGGAATAATAGCACCCCACGGTTATCAGCAACTAACACACAAAAACAACAGCAAAATAGACAAACCGACGCAGTGCTAATGCAGAAGCTAATAATGAGTTTTGATACTAAACAGAAACAAAATTTAGCAGATAAATTATTATCAATCAGCCAAACATTTAGTGAGCTAGCTAATGAGTCAAATTAAGGTTAATAGTATTTTGACGGACTAGGAAGGAGGCTGACCGAGAATGATAATCGTCGCGAAAACTTGACTGATTAGCGCCTGCTTTATGATCAAATGAGGAAAATGGTTGTTCCCTTTAACGAATTTGACCATAAAACAGGTGCAATCAGGCGAATTTGCAGTAGCTTATTCCATTCT
>DQSN01000052.1 GCA_015663245.1 Leucothrix mucor | reverse complement strand
GTTCTTCCTATCCAAGCGCCCTTAAATGACTTTGTGCATTTTAATCCTTTGATGAACTATGACTCAATTCACTTTGCCGAGGCGCAACGTGAAGTGCACCAGCAAACAGGCGCACTTTGTTATCTTTCGGCTGATGAGTACCGTGAGAATTTTAACAAAGGAAGAATTACAGTTGATGACTTACAGGCCGTGTTCAAAGATGCTAAAAACTTCACCTATGATGAAGAGTTCTTCCAAGCTGGCAACCATCTGTTTAAAAATAAAGATATTTATCTAACCGCCCTCACTCAAAACATCAAAGACATTAGTTATCGCAAATTACTTTGGAAAATCGAAGTTGATAACGCAGTACAACAATTTCAGGCAGATATACCCGAACAAGCAAGGGAACAGCTACTATTCTCCGCTGAAAAAAATGAACAACACAGCGAAAAGCAAGCCCTCTCTGCATTATGGAAAGCCTGTTTACAACACTTTGGCGCAGAAGAAGAACCTAAGCACTATAATGAATTTGTCGATTTATCATTACTACAAATTTGGCAACGCATTGAAGAAAAAATTCAAACACACGGACAAGTAATTACCACTAAAAAGCTCATCCTAGAAAAAAGTAAAAAAATAAAGCTCAAACTCTTTGATCAAGTCGGCAAAACCATCACCTTACGCAGCTTGCTAAAGCACTTAACCGATACTGATATTCTTGAAGAAATTCAACCCACCTTAATTCGTCAACTTTCCACTTGGCTTGATTTAGGGATCAGCACCCAAAAAGAAGAACACACACAAGGCTTCTACGCCTTCTGGAAAGAAATGGCATTAAAAGATATTAACCCCTACTTTGATGGCTTGATCACATGGTATGACTATGTTGAGTCCTTATCCGATGACCCTTTAGAGACCATCGAAACAGAATTAATGCGTATCGGTATCCCCCAAGAAGATTGGAATGATTATCTAAAATGCTTGGCACTAGAAATGCCAGGCTGGTCGGGTATGTTCAACTGGCGTGAGAAAAACAAGAACTACAGTGGCGTGACCACGCAAGTAGCAATGGCAGATTATCTTGCCGTGCGTCTAACTTTAGAGCATCTATTCTGTCGCCACATCACCCGTGAACATTGGCAAATTGATGCCACACTACCCGATTTACGTGGTTATTTTGCACATAATTTAAACGAGTTTTTTGTACGACATTACACCTATAACGAAGAATTGCCTGAGTATTTACAAAGTATTTCAGATCAACTTCTGACCTCCAGTAAAAATGGTATCTCTGCCAAAAAGTGGCATGAAATCTCCCACCTAATGCTCACTTGGTTATTAATCACCGAATACATCATTGATACAAAATCGTATACCAATGCGTGGCGCTTATTTCATGCCGCACAGCATTTAGGCTTATGTGCAGATGAGATTGCATCATTAAAGAAGTCACACGTTGATAAATTATTAGATTTATTACATGAACTTGATGACCCCAACACTAGTGGCTATCTATGGCTACAAGCTTACGAGCATAACTACAACGAAGCTATTTTAAACGCGATTATCGAAAACCATGACCAAGGTAACTGGCCTGATCGTGAGACTAAACGTCCAAGAGCACAGATTATTTTTTGCATGGATGATCGCGAAGAAAGCATTCGCCGTCATTTAGAAGAAGTCGCCCCCGATGTGGAAACCATTGGTGCAGCAGGTGTATTTGGCTTGCCCAACAACTGGAAAGCGATCTCCGCTAAAAGTAGCATTAAATTAGCCCAACCTGTCGTAACCGCAGTACACCAATTTAATGAAGTCGCCGATGAAAGTATCAGTCGCGATGCTGTCGAAAAATATCAAAGCCAGCAAGAAAGCCTCAATAATATTAAAACACTCAAATCACACGGCATGCGCCAAGGCTTATTCAATAGCGCACTCTCTTTACCGATAGCCGCTGGTTTAGGTTTATCAGAATTGCTAGGTCGTAGTTTCTTCCCTGCACGTTATCAGCATATTAGCAAAGCCATCGCAGGCACTATTTACCGCCCTCTAAAAACACGCGTCGATGCCACAGCCACCAAAGTTTTAGAAACACCCACGCTAGAACACAATCAAATCGGTTTGAGCGAAACAGAAAAAGTCGAAAAAGTGGCAGCCTATTTAAAACTCACAGGCTTTACCAAAGGCTACTCGCGTTTAGTCGTTCTCATGGCTCACAGCGCCAAACACACCAACAACCCCCATATACTCGCCTATGGTTGTGGCGCATGCAGTGGGCGTTTTGGGGGGCCTAATGCACGTGCTTTCGTGGGTATCGCCAACACCCCCAAAATACGCCAGCAACTTGCCGAAAAGCATGATATTAATATCCCAGAGGACTGCTGGTTTTTAGCAGGAGAACATGAAACCACAGGTGATTACATCGAGTATTTCGATACCGATTTAATCCCCACAAGCCATCAAGAAGAGTTTGTACAACTGCAAAAAGACGTAGCCGAAGCCAATCAAAACCATGCCCAAGAACGCTGCCGTAAATTTGCCTCTGCACCCAAAGCATCACCGCAAGAATCACACCGCCACGTCCAAGGAAGAGCCGCAGCACCTAGCCAAATTCGCGCAGAATTAGGTCACCAAGGTTGCGCCGTCGCCTTTATTGGGCGACGCTCAATGCATCAAGGCGTATTCTGGGATCGTCGTCCTTTCCTTGTCTCTTACGACCCCTTCAATGATCCAGAAGGAAAAATGCTCGAAGCGCAACTACTCGGCAACGGCGTGGTTGGTTTAGGTATTGCTTTTGATTATTACTACTCTCGTATCCAAAATGGTTATCTTGGCTCAGGTAATAAAGCCACTCACAATATCGCAGGATTGTTTGGTGTCATGGATGGATCGTGCAGTGACCTGCAAACAGGTTTAGCACGTCAAATGACAGAGTTACACGAGCCCATGCGTTTGTTAGTCGTGCTAGAAGCAGACTTAGCAACCGTTGGCGATATCTATCATCGTCAACCCGCCATTCGTAATTTAGTGGATAATGAATGGCTGGTTCTAGCCGTAAAAAACCCTAATACCGCAGAGATTCAACAGTTTAAAGTCGGCACAGGCTTTGTACGCTGGGAAGGAAAAAGTGAAGCTTTGCCAGAGCTGAAACAATCACGCAATGAATATGCAGATGAAATGGGCTACTTACCGCCTTCGCGAATTGTGACAGATTAGGCGGTATGCTCACTGCTAATCTGTTTATTCTAAAAAAAGCAGCACTTCCAGTTACAATGCATAACACCATCACAGACTAAAAACCTGCCAATAACAAAGCAACTACGGAGTTCTAGGCTTGACTAGGAAGCCCTAATCAAGCTGGCAATGTAATAACTGTGACTCACTAACAATCCACATAAATTGATGAAAACTTGCTGCTTATTCATCAAATAACAATAAAAACACTGGATTAGAAAATGAAAACAAAACAACTTTCAGTGCTGATCGTACTGTTCACACTATTTATTGGCTCGCCAAGTTACGCACTCTCGAACGACCCTTTGGGAAAAATATTCATCTCAAAAACTTTTGGTGATTTTAGTAACTGTGGACCAATTTCTGCACTCATGCTGGCTAAATACATCAATGCCGACTTTTCAAATGACGACTTACTAACAAATATCAAAAAAGCCCGAAAAATTACCGCCGCTAACAAAAACATCGATAACCGTTGGTGGCGAATGAGGGATATTAAAAAATATCTCCAACATATGTCGGTTAAATATGATGAAGTTATTATGACCGATAGCACTTCAATTGAAGATAGAAAAGAGCATATTATTAACGCCTTACATCAAGGCAGTGCCGTGCTTATCAATGTAAACATGAACCACTTACCCCAAGGATCAGAAGTTGGTAAACCCTATCTCACGTTTCCATTACTTGGCGCATGGGGACATTTTTTAGTGATCGTAGGCTATGAAGAAGTCGATGGAAAAACAGTTTTTGAAATACACGACTCTTATACTAAAAAAGGCAAAAACAGATTATTTTATGCCAATCATATTATGAACTCGATCGACCGCTACAATCGAGAAGTTCTGTTTGTAAAAAACACCCGCACGATGGATAATTTATGGGCTAGCGCAGAGTGGTAGTTAAAACCACCACCAGCCAATTAAGCACGGGAAGCCTTGACTAAATTAGCCGCGCTCAACCCAATAGAGAAATAAACCATCCTACACATAGCCTTCCACTTTATCGCCCCCGCCATCATCGCCGCACTATGGTTTCGCGGCAACTTCTGGAAAAGCTATTTGATAATGATGGCGACCATGATAGTTGATATTGATCACCTACTCGCTACCCCAATTTATGATCCACAACGCTGTAGTATCGGCTTTCACCCCTTACACACCCTCCCCGCTATTCTGGCTTATATCGCTTTAATAATCCCACCAAAAACACGTTTGATTGGCTTGGGTTTAGTGATTCATATGGTGTTAGATTCAACAGACTGCTATAGCAATCTTGGGATTTGGTATACGCATTAATGAATGTTTAAGTCTGCACCCTCTTAAACAACCGACAAATCAACAAACGTATCGTAAAAAGCAGCACCATCACCAATATCAGTTTTACACTGAGTATCCAACAATGCATTCACCGTCTGACCTGTAGGGCTAGATTCACACCAAGCACCTTTGGGGCTTAGCAGCACACCTCTAGCAATCTCATCCGTCACTCGTGCTTTTAAAATCACCTCACCAAATTTGTTAGATAACTTCACTCTCTGTCCATCATTGATGGCAAGCGTTTTAGCATCAGCAGGATTAACATCGACTTCTTCCAAGCCAATATTACAACCACCAAACGTAGAGTTTGAACGATGGAAGCCAGCAGGCGTAAGTAAGACAAAAGGATGGTCGCTTTTTAACCTCTCAAACCTCGGCAGCCCATATCCATACTGTTCTTCCAACTCATCATTAAACAGCGTTACTTTACCCGCTAAGTCAGAAAGCCAAAGATGTTCTGGGCTTGTCATGCTAATAGGAGAAGTAGGGCTAATCTCATATACTTTATTCTCAATTGCGCTATGTGATGATAAATCAAACGCTTGCTCTTGTAGTTGCTCGTCCGTTTCTTGAAAAGCTGCATCTTCAAAACCAAAGCGTTTACTCAATCGTCTAAATATTTCGGTGTTAGGTAGCGCCTCACCCACTGCTTCAATCGCGGCATCGGCACGCTGTAAATAGGTATGCCCATAAGCACTGTAGACTTCTGCATGTTCAAAATGGCTACAAGCTGGCAGGATGATATCTGCATATTTCATGGTATCGGTCATCGTAATATCACAGCCAATCACAAAGACATCATCCTGCGATAAAGCTTTGATCATTTTGTTTTGATCAGGGTGCATGGCGACTGCATTATGGTTGTAAATAAAGACCGTTTTTACGGGTGTCTCTTGCTCTCGATCTAAAATATGGTCACTAGCATCAACAATATTAAATGTTCGCGTTGGCTTTGCTAATAAATCAGGACGTTGCAGATGATCTGGGGTTTTATTAAAGGCAGGAGAATAGTAGCCCATTTGCCCCTGACCTAAATGACCAAACTGTCCTAATAAAACAGACAGAGCCATGGCAGAACGAATAGATGAGCCACCATTGTGAGAACGCTCAACACCGACACCCACCATCATGCTCATGCGCTTGGCATTTTTCAGTAAACCTATCAATGCGATAATCTGGGAAGGCGCAATGCCACAAATCTCCTCAACCTTGTCTAAATCGTACTGCTTTGCATTATCTAGGTACTCATCTAAACCAGAAACTTTATCCTTGAGCGCTTCATGGTCAATCATTCCCTGACGATCACATTCTGCCGTAACAGCTTGCGCCAAGTACACATCACTGGCTGGAGTCACTTGTAAATAAAGATCTGCAATTTTAGAAACTTTGATGCGTTTAGGATCAATAACGATCACCTTTGCACCTTTTGCACGAGCTTTTTTTATGATTTTCATCATGTGCAAATAAGAAGTCGTTGTATTCACACCCCAAAGAACAATCAAATCTGAATGCTCCATTTGCTCCATCGGTAAGCCCAAAGACGAGCCAAACAATGATGTATAAGAAAGACTGCGCACACCCGCACACAAAGGCGAACGGTTTAACTGAGTCGCGCCTAATTTATAAAAAAAGCGCATATCCATCGAAGCACCCGCCAATTGCCCGTGAGGCCCCGCATAATTTAGAGGCATCACACTTTCAGAACCAAACTGCTTGATACCTTTTTGCAGTCCCTCGTAACAAAGGTCAAGAGCCTCATCCCAACTGATCACCTCAAAATCTCTCGCTAGATTACTGCTACCTTTAGCACCAACACGGCGTAACGGTTGAGTTAAGCGCCTATCACCATGAATAAACTCAGGATAAAACTTTGCAACCTTGCCACACACCACCCCTTGCGTGATGGGGTTCGCCTTAGAACCTGAAACTTTCACCAATGTTCCATCTTTTACGGTAGCCGTTAAGCTACATGCATCACCACAATCAAGCGGACAAACACTGGCTTTTTCTTCGAGGGTTGAGCTTTCAAGCACGGAGGACATTTGGAATACCTTTAATCTGTTGCAAACATATAAGTTACAAACCATTGTAGGCTAGTTTTATAAGAAAAATAGATACAGTTTTGGGGTTTAGTTTGCATTACAGCGTGGCACTAAATGCGTCTGCTCTATAAGTTTTTTGATTGCGTCTCGCCATATTTGTGATGGTACGTTTTCTTTTTTCAAAAATCAGAATAGTATGTGTATAAATACACACAATGCAGATATACAAGAATAGAGCGACAAAGGAACTGGGATGACTACTATACAGAATAAAACACTAATTCAGTCCGTTGGCTTTGGTAGCGACAAAATGTACATCGAACTAAATAGTGACAGAGTATTAAGCGTGCCTTACTCATATACAAAAAAGCTATCTACAGCTAATATTGATGAACTAAAAAACTATAGACTGATAGGTGGTGGCATTGGTATCCACTTTGAAAAAATAGATGAGGATATATCGGTTGAGGGAATCATCAAAGACTTCGGAAATGAGACAAAGCGAATAAATATTTCAGTATCAGCAAGCTTTTTAGACATTGCTGACCAATATGCAAAAGAACATCACATAAGCCGCTCGGCACTTTTGCAGAAGGCTACTCTTGCTTATATAGATTAGGGGTTATTTTTCATATTTTAATAAACCAAACATACAGACCTTTCAATCAACTCACTCCTCTTGCTCTACAACTGGATGTACGAGTTTTAGCATTTAAAAATATTTTTTATAACAAGAAGATATAACTATGATAGTGTTATCTGAAGATTAATATTACCTAGAAAAAGGAAACTTTGTGGCTGGCGAAACAAGTCAAATTGCCAAAATGGCAATCAAACTTTCAGAAAAGATATTTCCTCTGTTTTATTGGGATAAAGTAGGGTCTACTGATATAAACTAGGAATGTGTTAAACCAGATCAACACAATGGTCGGAAAAAACATCCTACTGATGCTGTGTATCGCTTCATTAACCCTTATGACAATAAGCCAACATATATTGTTTTTGATTTTAAGAGTCTTGCTGAGTCAAGTATTAGTAGCGCGACAATAAACCCAGCTTTGCGTAACATGGCTCATACTATTGATTGTTCAATGGTCAGTGAACAATGGAAAGACTACTTTCTACAAGACACCTGTGAAGTTGATATTTTAGGTTGCCTTATGGTTTATAACCACGATGGAACATATTCAAAAAACATGGCGAGCCAGATATATCCAAACCTTTATAAAAATTGGCCAGACTTACAGCCCCACCATGAGATATTAATCTTAGACCCTGAAACGCTCGTCTACCTTAATAGCATCTATACAGATATACGCATGCAACAAGGGGAAATGTTACCATCAGATAAAGAGCTTAGAGGCTTCTTTCAACCTGACTTACAGCTCCAATATCACAAAAAAGCTAATCAAAAACAATATGAAGTTCCTATTTTACCTGATCAGCTAAAAGCTCCCTTTCAAATCATGAGATATGAAGTTGAGGAAAAAGGGAAGGAAGGCTATATGATTTTTTACAGAGGGAAAGGGGTAACTTCTGAAGAGTTTATCTATTTAATCGACTATCTTTTTAATTATCAGATAATTGATCATGCAAGTTTGATCAATCTCAGATTGCCGTATGCCGAAAGTGAAGCACCGAATAAATTTAAACTTGCAATACAAGAATACTCCAAAATAGTAGCTCCTTCGGAAGCTGTTGCAAAAGATATTGTTAAGCGCCTTAAGTGTATGGAGATGGAATCTATTGATAGAGTAGTTCCTAAGTTTTTAGTAACAGAGTTGGGGATGGGGATGGAATAAATGGCAACTATAGATGAACCTTATTTCTTTGCTCAACCTAATGATATTTTTGATGCACTTTACTCTTCTGAGAGAAACTACAGTTTAAAACAGCTCAAACTGTATGCTTTAAAGTATGGAATTGTTGTATCAGCTCGTTGTGATAGAGAAACGTTGTGTAGGAGGCTTGCTAGTTTAACGTATGACTACCATGCATTTATGGAACTCTCTGAGTCTTTGCAAACAACATCAAGGAAGAAGCAAAGCAGTGTTATTCATCTTGATAAGGATATTACTTTAGACCAAATTCAGACGATCTTTCCTAATTTACAGAATAAAAGGCATAGAGAGAATATTACTTTAAAAACAAGAAGAAGTAACAATAACAATATTGGCATTGACGTAAATTACACAGAAATAGATCATGGACAAACAAGGTTAAAGCAACGAACACCTAAAGATTCAAAGATAGAAATCTTAGACGGTAAAAAAATTCGTTACACCTCAAATGAACGAACAGAAGAAATTATTCAAGCTTTAATTGCCAGCCTTGAGGAGTCTGAAGAAGAAGAAATTTCAATACAGAAGATTGACCTATCAACTTTTGTAAATCCAAAGGTTATCAATGACTTTT
Source organism: Leucothrix mucor (assembly GCA_015663245.1). GTDB lineage: Bacteria > Pseudomonadota > Gammaproteobacteria > Thiotrichales > Thiotrichaceae > JAGLBW01. Next base: position 6,912 of record DQSN01000052.1, on the reverse strand, counting down.
TTATTAACCTAACTTTCGCAGATAGCGACGTTCTGCCATTTATGCAAGTATCCCATATTGGAATTCACAAGCTAGACTCTGATATGGAGGATGAAGAGGAGGCCTCAGAAATGTTATTAGCTAGTATTAACAAAGCATCATTGAGTGGAAATGATGTATTAAACTCTGCTGAAGTTAAAAAATTTCTAAAAAGTGGGGACTACTATATTCATAAAATTAGCTGGTTAACCGACCCTATTAGCATTAAATCCTTACAAGGTGAGACTTTTCAAGCCCATTTGAAACTAGGGGCACAAACATTACCTGCGGATACTAGAGAGAACTTTAGATTTGAACCAATTCGTTATTATAAAAATATAGAAGGCCAAATGGCTGTTAATGGTCACCTTCTTGATAATATAAATGAGCGACTCTTTTTGGATAAACTTGAATCATCGGCATTCAAACTATTTCAAGAAGCTACTCAACCCTAATGAAATACCAATGGTTCAAAGTTGATTGGGATCTAGAGTACAAAGAATTAAAAAAACTTTTACTTTCTTCCCCTTATACTGAAACATCTGGTAAGGGGTTTGTTTTGGATGAAGCATATGTCGGAAAGACACTTTCTGGACGTTATATACAAAAAAATATTGTATGGAGGGAGTCTTCCTCACCATATGGAAAAATTGAAAAATCTAAAGAAGTTATATATATAACCTATCAATTCCAAATTGATATGGATAATCAACCATCTTTAAGGTTAACCAACCCACCCAGATCAGGACGTATATTTAGTACTGCCTTAGCTATTGTCACACACCATAGAGTTGCAATTCATCAAGATAAAGTTGACCTATTTGTAGCAATAAATGAACTGAAGAAATGGCTCCCTCATTTTTCTTTACTACGTATTGATGCGAATCAGATACCTTTTACCAAAGGAGCTTCAGCAACAATTATATTGCGCGGAAAAGACAGTTTATTAGATGCAATGAAGCAACTTCCCCAACACGACAAAGGTCAATTAACAAAGATTGAGTTTACCTTTAGAAGTGAACTTGGAGAACATAAGATACTGATGAACAATAGAGGTAGGGTAGAAATAGTTGATGAAAGAATTGCTCACACGATATACCCCAAGCTTTATAATATTGTTTCCAAACTTATTTAGACCATATTTATCGTGCTATTACTTCCTCTGTAAAAGCCAAAGGGCAACCAGCGTAAAACTCTAGATAAATGTCGTATTATTGCCTTGCCTTCTCCAACAACTCCAACCCACGTTCAGCTTTACCTCTACCACGTTCAAACCTTGCCTTATAACGAGTCTCTATATCAAACTCAGCCAGCATGAGTGTTGTCATTTCATCCAGCAGACGATTAATCGCATTTTTGACTTCAAAATAGAAGGCGTTGAATTTTCTACACTCTTGGCAAAAAGAAAATTTGGCATACCAAGGCTTTAGTAGATCAACTATAAATATTTGCTGTAATATCTTAACAATCTCTTTGATTAAGTTTAACGCTTGACGTTAAACATTTTGCTTACTACACTTTCCCTATGATTAAATCATTCGCAAATGATGCTGCTGAATCTTTATTTGATGGGCAATGCCCTGCTTTTTTACAAACTACTCGACGCATAGCTGAACGTAAATTATTACAGCTTCACGAAGCTACCTCTCTGGAGAGTTTGCGTTGCCCTCCTGGTAACAGGTTGGAGTTATTAAAAGGGGATCGTGAAGGACAATACAGTATTCGCATTAACCGCCAATACCGAGTTTGTTTTTCATGGATAGAGAGTGATGCCCATCATGTTGAAATTATTGACTACCATTGAGGAAACCCTATGATTATTAATAAAATGCGCGCAATCCACCCAGGTGAAATACTCAGAGAGGATTATCTAACGCCTTTGAATATGACCGCTAATGCATTAGCTACCGCTTTAAAAGTACCTGCTACCCGTATCAACGATATTGTACTAGAGCGTCGGGCGATTACACCCGATACTGCCTTACGCTTAGCGCGTTTCTTTGGTGGTGATGCAAGTACATGGCTAAATTTTCAAGCTTCTTTTGATCTAAAGACAGCTCAATACGCCACTGGCAAACAAATATGTCAGGATATTGAACCTTTAGTGGCATAATAAAGCCCCGCAATTGCGAGGCTTTATTATTTTTTTAGACCTCTCGACTATGCAATAGCACTAACAACATTTTTTAGAGCAACCACTTTGGCAGTTTGCAGCTTCTCCACTCCAGTCAAAAATAAAATAAGCAACCACAACCATCACTCCTAGTATTCCTAGAGTAGCCAACCAAAACTTATGTAAACTGTGTAGTTCTTCTTATGAAAATATCTATATAGGCTAGTTTCATAAACACCACAGACCCATATCTGTAGGGTAAAATAGGCATACCTTTGCTTTCTAAAATATAAAGATACTGCGGTAATAATTTTTTCTTCCTGCTGATAATCTATCGACACCATAATTCAGCTCATGCCGTGTTTCTTAGCCAAAAAGCCAATCTAAACATTTGTAGCAGGATTTTAATTCAGAATTGATATATGGTACTGCCCCTACACGACCTGCCCCACGTACAAAGGAATACCCCATGATTTTTTCATCATTAGACTTAGCCCCTGATCTCCAAAAAGCCATCGATAGTTGTGGTTATAGTCAGATGACTCCAATTCAAGAACAGGCAATCATCCCTGCGCGTCGTGGTCGAGACATGTTGGCAATTGCGCAAACAGGTACGGGAAAAACAGCAGCTTTTGCGATTCCTATTTTGCAGCAGTTACTGGATAAACCACGCAATAACGAGCAATCGACTAATCCTCGTGTGTTGATTCTTACGCCTACGCGTGAGCTTGCGGAGCAACTTGCGAATACGATTGGCGACTATGCTCAGTTTTTACCGCTCACCATTACCGCGATTTATGGCGGTGTCAAAATGGGTGGGCAACAGGCAAAACTAAAGGCTGGTGTGGATATTATTATTGCTACACCTGGGCGTATTTTGGAGCACATCGCACAGTGTAGTGTGAGTTTATCATCCGTCGAGTTTGTTGTTTTAGATGAATCGGATCGTATGTTGGATATGGGCTTTGTGGCTGATGTGCAATCCTTGTTACAACTCACTTCACCTAAACGCCAGACTTTATTATTCTCCGCTACCCTCTCCCCTGCGGTTAATCAGCTTTCACACAAGCTGCTAAAAAACCAACTAGAGATTAGAGTGAGCAAGGAAAACGTCACTGCGGATACGGTTGAGCATGTGGTTTATTCGGTTGAAGAGCGCCGTAAGATTGATTTATTTATGGAGCTATTGGAGGAGTATAATTGGTTTCAGGTATTGGTCTTTACCAGTACCAAAGAGCAAGCCGAACAGTTGCGGATTAAGTTAAAAAAGCATCCTGTCGCCACTTGTCATGGCGATATTAGCCAAGGCGCACGCCGACGTGCTTTAGCTGATTTTAAATCTGCTAAGGTACAAGTTTTGATTGCCACCGAAGTCGCTGCCAGAGGGTTGGATATTCAGGGCTTAGAGTATGTAGTGAATTTTAACCTACCCTATCTTGCCGAAGATTATGTGCATCGCATAGGACGCACTGGGCGCGCAGGTAATAAAGGTCATGCAATATCTTTTGTCAGCCGTGAAGAAGAGCGTAGTTTAGATGCGATTCAACGTCTCATCGGACAACGCATCAAACGCATCATCCGACCTGGTTTTGAAGTGCTACAACGAAACTCTCTGATTGATAGAGTAGCGAAACACAAGTATGCGGGACGCAAAAATAAAGCCAGCCAAACACGAATCGATATTGAATCATCGAGCAATACTGACTATCGAAAAACTAAGAAAGCTAAAATAAAAAAGGTAAAAGAGAAAAATCCAAAGCTATCAGCCAAGAAAAAAGCAAGACGTAAAGCTAAAAAAAGGTAATATAATTATAAACTTGCTCAGACTACATGAAATTCAAGCAATACGGGGAATACGTCACTTCTACCTCCCTTATTTCGCTAAGGCTTTATTATTTCCCGCTTAATTAAAGAGACTACTAGTCAAACCTAGGACTCCCGCGCTAGAGACCTAGGCTTGACTAGGTAGGATGGTTTCCTTATAAGTTTGGGAAATATTATCGTTAAGGAGTTCACTTGAATCCAAGCCCTCTTTTCCTTGCCATTGCCTTGGTTGTTGTCTCAGGCTTTGTGCTTGCAGGTATGGATTCACTAGCCAAAGAACTCACCAAAACCTTCTCTGTTTTACAAGTCACTTGGGCACGCTATTTCTTTCATGCCATTTTTGTCGTCATCCTTTTTAGGCTTCAAGGTCATCGTGATTTTCTTATCCCTAATGCACCAAAAATTCAAATATTAAGAGGTCTGTGCATGGTGGGAATCACCTCATCCCTCTACTATGCGATTCAGTTTATTAGCCTCGCCGAAGCAACTGCTATTATGTATTTATCGCCTGTTTTAATCACCTTATTGGCAGGTATATTTCTCGGTGAAAAAATTGGCAAGCCCCATTTATTTGCTGTCGTTCTGGGATTTATAGGAATTTTGATCATCACCAAACCAGGTTTTCAAACATTTAACCCAGCTATGTTCATTGCCTTACTTGCCGCCTTTATGTTGGCACTTTACTTTTTATTGACCAGCAAGGTGAAGCATATTGATAATGCCCGCGCCTCTTTGTTTTACTCATCTATTATCGGTGCGATAGGACTTACCTTACTGCTGCCTTTAGCCTGGAGCAGACCTAACTTAACCCAGCTTTTACTCTTGATATTGATGGGGGCTTTAGGCGCTACTGGACATTTTTTACTTATCAAAGCCTATTCTTTAATCTCCGCAGCCACCTTATCGCCGTATCTCAATACACAACTTATTGCAGCGACTATTTTTAGCGTGTTTGTTTTTGGCGATGTATTGAGCTGGAATTTCTTTGCAGGCACAGGGTTGATTATTGCTGCGGGATTGTATCTTTGGTTTTATGAGCGATATGTGAAAAGATAGCATCGTCACAATATCTGCCCACTAATACGTTAAGCCATTTGATGAGAAACATGCCTGATAAACCAATGAAAAACCGCCAACGACTTGCCTACAGCACCGCATTCCAAGTAGCGTGGAGCTATATCTGGCTCAATTTAAAAAGTAAGGTTTTAGGAGCAGCTTATAAGAGAAGAAAGCTCCCCGAACTCCATGAGAGAAATGCCCTAAAGGTTAAATCAACGTTATTAGAGTTGCAGGGTTTATTTGTAAAATTTGGGCAGCTGGTAAGTATTCTTGCCAATATTCTACCCGAGGCTTTTAGAGCGCCTTTAGCCAGTCTTCAAGATAAAATCCCCGCCCGACCTTATGCGGAGGTTTTACAAACTTTTACTGTAAGCACGGGGAAGAGACCCGAAGATGTCTTCGATAATTTTGATAAAACACCGATAGCCGCAGCCAGTATCGGACAAGTTCATCTCGCCAAGAAAGCAGGCATCACCTATGCTGTAAAAATACAACATATTGATATTGAAGCTATAACTGTTGAAGATCTAAAAATATTAAAAAACCTACTCATCATTTATTCATGGTTTATGGATATTAAGGGGACTGGTTACCTCTATGCACAAATGAAGGAGATGATAGAGCAAGAGCTAGATTACACCAAAGAATCTGAGTCGATGCGTAAGATTGCTGAGAATATTAGGCAACAGCCCACACTCAATATCATCGTGCCCGAAGTACATACCAAACTAAGCAATCGCAAGGTATTAGTCACAACCTTCTTTGATGGCAAAAATATCGCCAACTTATCTCAACTTGATGCTTGGAAAATTGACCCTCAAAGCGTTGCTGAGAGAGTGCTGTTACTCTTCTCTGCTATGATATTAAATGATGGCTATTATCATGCCGACCCACACCCTGGCAATTTTTTAATTAACAAGGAAGGGCAAATTGCCTTACTTGATTTTGGTGCAGTTGCAACCTTAGATGAAGGTTTACGCCTCGCTATTCCTAAGCTTATCGAAGCAGTGATTACCAATGATACCGATGAAACCATTAGCGCCCTGCACAAAATGGGATTTCTGGTCTCTGGTGCAGAATCACAAAGAATTGCTGAACGCCTCATTAAAATAGGTCGACGTTTCATAGAAGAAGAGATTGAGCTGGATGGTCTCGATTTTTCCAGTATAAAACTAAAATCTGGCACAGCCGCAATAGTAAAACTATTCCGCGAAATTAATTTTCAAGAGTTATCCAGTGCAATTCAAATCCCCAAAGATTATATTTTGTTGTACAGAACCATCATGTTGCTCTTTGGAATGAGCTTTCAGCTTGCTCCAAAATATAACCCGATTGATACCATTCGCCCCTTTATCCAAGAACATCAATTTAGCAAATCCATCAGTATTCACAATACTGTGATTCATGCCATCAAAAAACAATTAGCGATTGCAATAGGTTTACCCAATGCCGTCGATAGCTTTTTAAAGAAGGCAAATAATGATGAGTTAGAAGTAAAGCTGCATAATTTTGATAAGAATATTCAGAAAATTTACTACTTAGGACAGCAATTCTTATTTATGTTGGTGGGGATATTTAGTTACTACATGGCAGATAGTGGGAGTGGTGATATTTTTTATTGGTTTGCTGGCTTGAGTGTTTTTTTATTCTTGAGGGTTTGGTGGCTGGGGAAGTTTTAGCTTAAAGATAGTGCCGATTTTCCAAATAGGTAGAATATGCTGAGGCACGAAGCGCATCCGAAGATAGGAGGAGACTGTATTTTGTATATTTTTTAATTCTACTCTAACACTCTTGATATACCTATCAAGTCCCGCTAGATCATAAACGTTCTTTTTAAATAATTCTGGCTTCTTTTTATACCATTCCTTTAATTTTTGTATGGGTGTTAAATGACCGAT
>DQSN01000066.1 GCA_015663245.1 Leucothrix mucor | reverse complement strand
CTGTGCTAAGCCAAAGCCTCGTCGTATGGGTGGTCATACACATCCAGCAGTTCCTGGTTGTACTAACTCTGTGCGTCATTTCCATAAGAGCAAGAATAGTCGTCATCATCACGCTTATAGCTGTAAGAAAAGTTACAAGAAAAGATATGTGAAGAGAGCTACAGGTGGAAACAGATGGACTCATACGCATCCAGCAATTCCTCGTTGCACAAAGTCTATTCGCCATACTCACAAGTATAATGCACGTAACCATCGCCATGCTTACGGATGTAAAGGTGCTAAGCGTACATATAGAGCGGCTAAGCCACCAGTTGATGTTTATGCACTTCAGCGCAAGTTGAAAGCTAAAGGTTACTACAAAGGACCTATCGACGGAATCGTTGGTTCTGGTACTCGTGGTGCACTACAACGCTTTATGCAAAATCGTCGTTAAGAGCTAGTCTCGATACATAGATTTCTTGATTTTAATATCAGGGTTGAAAAGGGTTAGATGCTTTATGCGTTTAGCCCTTTTTTTTTACAAGTATAAGTTTGAAATAGCTTTTAGGTCAGACATTCTAGATGTTTTTAATGTCCTGCCAGGAACAATTTTGTTCCTGGCTAGCTCTAATTAGTTTAACCTTTAGCTAGGTGCTTACAATTTTTTTGAAATTAAGCTATAACTATGCAAACTTTTTTGTACTTACTATTTGGGAGCTAAGACTCCTAGCTTATTATTTAATAGGTCTTTTTCATGAAGAAATACTTTTTTCGCTATGCCACTGCTTGTATGTTTTTGATACTCTTTGGTTTTTCTATTCCTGCTAATGCTGCCGTATGGGAGTCAAAAAATAAATGGGATAATAAATGGGAAAATACATATCGCGCATGGGTAAAGCAGAATTGGACAGAAGAATTTTTCATGGATGAAAAAAAGCCGATTTACTATAAATACTCGCATGATTGTGCTGATGCCGTTTACGCGATGCGTTTGGTGTTTGCTTATGAGCATAAATTGCCATTTGTTGTTCATAACACGCGCTATCGGAGTAAGAAGAAAGGTCGTCGAGGACCTAGATATATTAGCAATTCAATGAAACGCTGGAACCGCTTACCAGAAGCAAAGCGAGTACGTAAGTTTATGGATTATGTTGCGGATATGACAAGTACTAAAACGTTAGGTGTTGACACTTATCCTATTGCGCTAAATCAAATTAAGCCTGGTGATATTTATGCTGCTCCAGGTGTTCATTCTTATCAAATTGTGAATGTTACTGAATCAGGTGTTGCAGAAGTGATGTCATCAACAACGCCAAAGGCTCCAAGGTTCTTAGACAGAATTAGTTCTTTTCCTTTTTATGTGCCAGAAGATACCAAGCATCACAGAGATGGTTATCGTCGTTTTATTCAACCGCAAAATATTAAAAAGCCTCTTAAAAAGCAGCCAGGATTTAATATAGAGCAGTATAAAATTGCGGCAGCAGTAAAGCATAACTATGTACGTTTCACCGATATAATTGCAAGTGCATTAGGCAAGCGACCAGAAAAGCCTGATGAAAAAACCTTACGTTTGCTCATTGCTTTGTGCATGTATGCAAATGATCGTAGTGTTTATGTTTATGATGCACTTTGGCATTTGCAAGGAATACGTAAAAAAGGGCGCCGTTGTATGAATGCGCGTGAGTATGATAGTTACTCAACACCATCAAGGGATCGGCGTTTAAAAGCATTTTTTGATGCTGTAGGCGGTCATTTTTTAAAGTCGCAAAAATATAGACCAAACACCCAGCCACAGAGGTGGGCAAAAATACTATTTTCAAAGACACGTCCATCACCTGTAGAATCTAAAGAAATAAATGATTTTTGCATGGTGCAAATGAGTTTAGGCGAAAAATATTTCATGCCACTGCGTGAGTTAAGACAGAATCTGATGGCGGGAAAGTTAGTATCAGATCCTAATGCGCCATTAGAGTATCGCTGGGGAATATACGATAAGCCCTATAAGTCATCCTGTAAGACGTATTAATAGACTGCTGTAATAACCACAACCACTACTGTTTTGATAAGCATTAGTGGTTTCTTTTAATAGAGCAGAAAAACTGCGGGCTAACCATTTGTCGTGCAGATACTGATGATTGTTTATCACTCTTTTATACTTTAAGGAGACTCTAATGTAAGTCTAAAGACAATTGGACTTACATTAGAGCTTCCTTAAGTTAATTAAAATAAATAGAATATATGAAACTACTTCCTATTATCTTGGCTGCGGGTCAAGGTACTCGTATGCGCTCACAGTTACCCAAAGTACTGCACACTATTGGTGGGCAGGCGATGCTGCAACATGTCATTAATAGCTGCAATGCCCTAAATGCAGAAAATATCGCTATTGTATATGGGCATGGTGGTGATCATGTTAAAGCAATCATTGCAAATGATAGTCTAAAATGGGTGTTGCAGGCAGAGCAAAAAGGCACGGGGCATGCGGTCGATCAGGTGCGCGATTTTATTAATGATGATGTGGTTGTGATTGTTGCTTATGGCGATGTGCCATTAATTAAAACGGAAACATTACAGCGTCTAATTGATAATTTGGCAGAGTCAGATTTAACTGTTCTGACGACAATAGCTGATGAACCAGCAGGTTATGGGCGAATTGTAAGAAGCCAGCAAGGGACGATTGAACGTATCGTTGAAGAAAAAGATGCGGATGCTGAAACTAAAAAAATCACAGAGGTTAATACAGGATTTATTGCGGCACGAGGTAAGGACTTAAAGCGTTGGTTGTCAAAATTAAGTCCTGATAATGCACAAGGAGAATACTATTTGACCGATTGTATTTCTTTGGCGGTTGAAGATGGTGGTAGTGTCACTGCGGTTGTCTGCAATAACGAAATGGAAGTACAAGGCGTGAATAACCGCATGCAGCAAGCACAGCTAGAGCGTGAGTATCAGAAGAATCAAGCTGAAGAACTGATGATTGCAGGTGTTTCATTAGCCGACCCAGCGAGATTGGATGTGCGAGGGGAAGTAACCGTAGGGCAAGATGTATTTATTGATGTGAATGTTGTGTTTACAGGCAGTGTAAGTCTAGGTAGCAATGTCGTTATCGAACCAGGTTGTGTTATTACAAATTCAACGATTGGGGATGACGTTACAATCAAAGCTAACTCCGTGCTAGAGGATGCAATTATCGCCAATGGTTGTGATGTTGGGCCATTTGCTAGGTTACGCCCAGGCGCTATTTTAGAAGAAAAAGCAAAAGTAGGTAATTTTGTTGAGGTGAAAAAATCGACCATAGGGCAAGGTAGTAAAGTTAGTCATTTATCTTATATTGGTGATACTCAAATGGGCGCTAATGTAAATATAGGTGCTGGAACAATTACTTGTAATTATGATGGTATTAATAAGTTTAAAACCATCATTGGAGACAATGTATTTATAGGTTCTGATTCTCAGCTAATAGCACCTGTAACCATTGGCGAAGGGGCGACTATAGGTGCTGGCTCGACAATAACAAAAAATGCACCCGCTGGTGAGTTGACGTTGGCAAGATCGAAGCAAACAATATTAAAAGGCTGGAAAAGACCAGTTAAGAAAAATAATTAAAAGGACTGATCTATGTGTGGAATTGTTGGAGCGATAGCTCAGCGACCAGTGATCGAAATCCTCTTGGAAGGATTACGCCGTTTAGAGTATCGAGGTTACGACTCGGCAGGTGTTGCGGTATTGGATGGGGATAATGTTATTAGGCGCACCCGTGCTTTAGGGCGCGTCGTAGCGCTCGAAGAAAAACTCCAGCAAGAGCCAGTACACGGTTTAGTGGGTATCTCGCATACACGTTGGGCAACTCATGGTGAGCCTGCAGAACGTAATGCTCATCCTCATGTGAGTAATAATCATATAGCGATTGTGCATAATGGCATTATTGAAAACTATGAAGAGTTACGAGAAGAGCTAATAGCAAAAGGTTATCAGTTTGAATCTGAGACAGATACAGAAGTTGTCGTCCATTTAATTGAAGAAACCCTTAAAACTGAATCTTCGTTGTTGGATGCGGTAAAGGCTGCAACTAAGCAGTTGCGAGGTGCTTATGCCTTGGGTGTGATCTCTCCTGATGAGCCAGATACCTTGATCGCCACGCGCAAAGGTAGCCCGCTAATTGTTGGCTTGGGTTTGGGGGAAAATTTTATTGGTTCTGATGTACAAGCAATGTTACCCGTGACCAATCGTTTTATTTATTTAGAGAATGGCGATTTTGTTAAGCTGTCGCGTCATCATGTTGAAATATATGATATTAATGGCAAGATAATAGAAAGACCAATTAAAGAATCAAAAGCATGCTCTTTAGATTCTGATTTGGGTGAGTTTCGTCATTATATGCTTAAAGAAATCTATGAGCAGCCACAATCAGTACAAAGCACCTTAGAAGGTCGCTTAGGGCGTGACAATATTAAGCAATGTATTACAGGTGACAATGTTCTCGAAACTTTGGAGCAAGTTAAAGAGGTGCAAATTATTGCTTGTGGTACTAGTTATCATGCAGGACTGATTGCACGTTACTGGCTGGAAAGCATGACGGACATTCCTTGTAATGTAGAAGTTGCTAGTGAATACCGTTATCGAAGACAGCCAAGGCGAGAAGGTGTGCTGTTTGTAACTATCTCTCAATCAGGCGAAACAGCAGATACCTTGGCCGCTTTAGAAAAGGCAAAAGAAAATAATTGTTTGGCTACACTAACTATTTGTAATGTCGCGGAGAGTTCTTTGATTCGTGAATCAGATTTCTCATTGATGACGGTTGCAGGAGTCGAAATTGGCGTTGCTTCGACAAAAGCATTTACTACTCAATTGGTTTGCCTGCAGCTACTAATAGGGTTGTTAGCTCAGGCAAAAGGTGATTCTTTCGGTGTAGTGAGTAATCTTGTCGCTAATTTAAAGAAGCTACCTGCTTTGTTGGAGTCAGTGCTTGATAAAGACAAAGAAATTGAAGTTTTAGCAGAGAACTTTGCAGAAAAAAATCATGCTCTTTTCTTAGGGCGAGGAGATCAGTACCCTGTTGCAATGGAAGGTGCTTTAAAGCTTAAAGAAATTTCTTATATCCATGCAGAAGCTTATCCCGCAGGCGAACTAAAACATGGTCCCTTAGCGTTAGTTGATACTGAAATGCCGATAGTTGCAGTGGCGCCAAATACTAATCTCATCGAAAAACTAAAATCAAATTTAGAAGAGGTACGTTCACGTGGTGGTGAATTGTATTTGTTTGCCGATAAAAATGCGGGTATAGGAAAAAAAGATAATATTCATATTATCGAAATAGACGAAGTGCCTGAAACATTAGCGCCGATGATTTATACCATTCCTTTGCAGCTTCTTTCTTATTATGTCGCCGTTTTAAAAGGAACGGATGTCGATAAGCCAAGAAATTTAGCTAAGTCAGTGACGGTAGAGTAGTTGATTAATAGCTCCAAATCGTTGGGCTGGAGAAAAAACTGATTGATAATCGGCTAAATAAAGCCATTAGTGAGCTATATCCATAAAAAAGGTGTAACGATAAGGCTTTTCTAATATAATGCCGCGCAATTTAGGGGAAGTACCGTTCTAGTGCTTCTCTCTTTTGCATACGAAAGTACAGGTAGATTGTCTTATGGGTACAGCAGTAACCAAATTTGTCTCCGATCTTAAAGATCGTTTTACTCCTTATACAGAATGGGTGGGTGATCTAAAAAATCCAGCTGTTCTTAAAGCTGATTTAATGGCAGGTTTGACGGTTGCTCTGGTGCTAATACCGCAATCAATGGCATATGCCCAGTTGGCAGGTTTGCCCGCTTATGTTGGTCTGTACGCCTCCTTTTTGCCAGCTATTATAGCGGCAATTTTTGGTTCTTCTCGTCAATTAGCAACAGGCCCTGTCGCTGTTGTATCTTTAATGACAGCGGCTGCTCTTGAGCCGTTAGCTGCAAGCAACCCCGAAGGCTTTTTGGTATATGCTGCTGTGCTGGCTCTAATGGTCGGTGTCTTCCAGCTTTCCTTGGGGTTATTGAGATTAGGTATCTTGGTTGACTTCTTATCGCACCCTGTTGTGGTTGGGTTCACTAATGCTGCCGCCATCATTATTGCAACTTCACAAATAAGTAAATTGTTTGGTGTTGATTCAAGAAAGGGAGAGCATCATTATGAAACCATGTGGAACCTAATTCAGGATATACCGCAGACACATATGGCGACATTAGCAATGGGCATACTTGCACTTTTCTTACTTATCTATATGAAGAAAGTTGCGCCGAAGTTACCAAATGTTTTAATTACCGTTCTTATTACTATGTTGATAGCGTGGGGATTAGATTATGAGTCATTAGGTGGTGCCGTTGTTGGTGTTGTTCCTAGTGGTTTACCTGCTTTTTCTGTGCCCAACTTTAGCTTTGCTGATGCAAAGGAGCTAATTGTTGCGGCAATGATAATAGCTTTACTTGGTTTTGTTGAGGCAATATCTGTTGCTAAAGCCATTGCATCTGAGACGCGTCAGCGCTTATCTGCAAACCAAGAATTAGTAGGTCAAGGTCTCGGTAATATCGCTTCGGGACTATTTGGAGGCTACCCTGTTTCTGGTTCATTTTCACGTTCAGCGGTGAACTTTGCTGCTAATGCAAGAACTGGATTTTCTTCTATCGTTACGGGTATTTTGGTAGCAGTTACCTTGTTATTTTTGACTCCTTACCTCTATCACCTACCTCAAGCAACTTTAGCCGCAGTTATTGTAATGGCGGTTGTAAACCTCGTTAAAATAAAGCCAATCATTCACGCATGGAAAGTACATCGCCATGATGGTGTAGTTGCGGTGATAGTCTTTATTGTGACACTTATTTTTGCCCCACATTTAGAGATGGGCATAATGATTGGTGTTTTACTATCATTGGGTCTTTACCTTTATCGTACAATGAGCCCTAAGTTTGTTGAAGTTGTCCGTCATGAGGATGGCACGTTGAGAGAGGCTGATAGATTTAACCTCAAAACAAGTGATAGCCTTTCTATTTACCGTTTTGATGGTTCTCTTTATTTTGCAAACTCTGGATATTTAGAAGGCAAGATATTAAATAGTATTGCTGCTAAGCCAACGGTTAAAGTTGTTATTCTAGATCTAGAGTCGGTTGATGAAGTTGACGCAACAGGTGAAGAGACTTTAGGTCGAATTGCTGAACGTCTAAGTGCGGCAGGTATAGAGTTCTATATAGCTCGTGCTAAGGTAGATGTGTTTAATGCTTTAACCCGCTCAGGTTTAGTTGCAAAAATTGGAGAAGAGCGTTTCTTTAGAGAGCGTACTGAAGCTTCAATGTATGCAAAAGAGAAGCTTGGTGATGAAGTTGATATTGAGCCAATTCTTAAGCCAGTGCATGTGTGAAAAGCTACATAATATTGTCCAACTGAGAGAAACCTCTTGGTTTGGATGATATATTGAGTTTTAAGGCTGCTTTTTGCAGCCTTTTTAATGCCTGCGTAATTAATCTTTAAGGAGTAGTTGGTAGCAGGTTTTGTTAAATCAGCCTAAGACCTATATTTATGCGCCAAATTATTATTCAAGAAAATACCCTTCGACCTTGGCAAGCTTTAGCTGAATATGAGCAAAAAAGTATGGCAGGAAAAAGTGATTATGGTGCAACAGCAACCTTTATTGGTACTATGCGAGATTTTAATGAAGGTGATGATGTTGATAGGTTGTTCCTAGAGCATCATCCCGTAATGACTGAAAACCAGTTACAGAAACTAGTCGATAAAGCAGATAAACAATGGGGCTTACTTAATACTTTAATTATTCATCGTGTAGGCTATATTTACCCAGCAGACTCCATTGTGCTAGTTGCAGTATGGTCGTCTCATCGCAAAGACGCTTTTGAGGCTTGTCGTTTTCTAATGGAAGAGTTGAAAAGCAAAGTGCCATTTTGGAAAAAAGAACGGCTTATTGATGGTAGTGAAAGGTGGGTGGAGAAAAATACCAAGGGTTACTAAAGGAACCTTTGATCAAGTCCAATTATTTTTAGGTTACTTAAAATTGCCTGTAACTTCCACGAAGATTGCATCAAAGAGAGCGACTATTGCCACTCACTTTATGAAATTTGTGAGCAATTTTGCCTGCCTCTAATTATAATCGAGCTAATCAGTTCTTTTCTCAAAAGAACGGAGGATTAAATCATGCGGTCTTTTTGTTTTATGGTTGAATGCTCTCAGCTTGTGAGTAGAGCATCTATGCGCTCTTCAGTTTGGCATGAAAATTCTGCACTATAAATTCTCTTGTTGTTAAATTTTTAATCCTAGACCTCAAACAAAAAAGCCCCAATAATAAATATTGAGGCTTTTTTATTGCTGCTTTAGAATTGTGGGTTAATTAACAGCAACCCATTGTCCTTGAGCATTACGACAAGAGCGCCCTTGAACCTGCATAGGTTGTCCTGTGCGTTGATCTCTAACATCTAATACATAATCCCTACATTGGCTGCGCTGCCCATTGACATTGCCTTCATAGCTATTGATCGGAGTGAAAGTATAATCTGAGTTTGTGTCCGTATTATTCCAGCTAACTTTCTGATAGTTGGGTGCACTGTCTAAAGCGCCAGATATCTTTCTTTGGTCGTAGGCATTCATATTGCGACCCATTTGTCCGCCAATATATCCACCGAGAACAGTGCCAATAATTGTCATTACTGTGCGCCCATCACCTTTACCAAATTGATGACCTACTGCGCCGCCAACGACTGACCCGACGATTGTATTGAGTTGTTCGTTGCTCATTGATGAGCCACCGCAAGCTGTTAAAGCAAGTGTTGAAGAAAATGCCACGATGATAAGTGATTTTGAAAATAATTTAGTCATAATGTAATACCTATTTGTATTTATTTTTATACATAATTAATAGAGATGCTCTTAAGGACTCTCATACCTTTTAAAGCATTAAAAAGTAGACTTGGGTGTTGGGCATTAGTTCCAGCACGAAAAAGTAATTTTATTTTTTATAATCTGGGTCTAATGTCGCGCGCAATTATTGCCAGCATTGCAGAGTAGCTCGTAACTAATTGTTTCTGCGTGAAATGCTACTCGATCAATGCTTATATTCGCTCCCCATAGCTCTACAATATCGCCTACTTGCGCATAAATATTATGCAGACTAATGGCGATCATGTCCATTGATACCCTGCCTACTATATGTGTTTCTACCTTATTCAGACTAGCGGGTGTGCCAGTTGTAGCATGCCGAGGATAGCCATCGGCATAACCGCAAGCAACAATGCCTACTTGCATGTCGTGGGGGCAATGATAACTTGCGCCATAGCCGATAGGGTTACCTTTTTTTAGATTATGGATGGCTATCAAGGGTGCGCTTAGTGTCATTGCGGCTTGTAAATTATATTTATCCCGATTATTTTCTTGTCGAGAAAATGGGGAGGAGCCATAAAGCATAATGCCAGGGCGTATCCAATTACCATGTGTTGCAGTCCATCCTAGTATTCCTGCGGAGTTGGCGATGCTGGTTGGGGCTGAAATTTGTTTGGCATGATGACTAAAAGTTGTTAGCTGAGTGTTGGTGTAGTTATTATCTAAGTCATCAGCGCATGATAAATGTGTCATCAGCCAAATATCAGGATCAATATTAGAGTGATTTTTTAAGCGGCGATAAATGGAGGAAGTGTCTGCGGGATTGATACCAAGCCGATGCATACCTGTGTCCAGTTTTAGGGCAAGCTTAACGCTATTAGCTCCAAGCTGGTCTAAAAAAACAAGTTGCTCTTCGCTGTGAATAACTAAGCGTAACTCTAGCTTGCTGGCTACTAACAGGTCGCTTTGGTTTTGGTGACCTTGTAGAACTAAAATAGGGTGTTGTATGCCTGACTCGCGCAGTGTTTGTGCTTCGGGAATGCAAGAGACAGCATAGGCATCGGTTTCTTGTTGCAGGGCTTTGGCAGTCTCCACGACTCCATGCCCATAAGCATTGGCTTTTATAACTGCTAGCACTTTGGAGTTGGGTGCGGCCAACTTGGCTTGCTGTAAATTGTGTACTAAGGCTTTGGGATGGATAGTTATCCGTGCGGAACGTCTCATGGCGAGCCTCCATACTTACATGCTATTAAAATCGGGAGCATAAACATCAGGTGCATAGTTATCAAAGCGAGTGTATTTGCCGATGAATGTTAGTCTGACCGTACCAATAGGGCCGTTTCTTTGTTTGCCGATGATCACTTCTGCCATGCCTTTGTCGGGAGACTCGTCGTTGTAGACCTCGTCACGGTAGATGAAAATAATAATATCTGCATCCTGCTCGATTGCGCCAGATTCACGTAAATCGGACATAATAGGGCGCTTATTAGGGCGTTGCTCTAAGCTACGATTTAACTGGGATAGAGCAATAACAGGGCATTCGAGTTCTTTAGCGAGCGCTTTTAAGGAGCGTGAAATTTCAGAAACTTCACTAGCACGGTTATCGGATTTTCCACTCGCCTGCATTAATTGAATATAGTCGATTACGACCAGATCAACGCCGCCGTGTTCGCGAGCTAAGCGGCGTGTTTTTGCTCGTATATCGGTAGGGGAAAGTGCCGCTGAGTCATCAATAAAAAGTTTAGTTTGTGAAAATGCTTTCACCGACATGCCAACTCGTGGCCAATCCTCTTCACGAATCTTACCTGTGCGAATATCAGATAAAGGGACGCGCCCGTTGGAGGCAAACATTCTTAAGATAAGTTGTTCGGCAGGCATCTCCATACTAAAGATAGCAACAGTGCCTTTGTTGAGTGCGACGTATTCTGCGATATTCATCGAAAACGTGGTCTTTCCCATTGCGGGTCGTCCTGCAACAATAACAAGGTCGCCACCTTGAAAGCCAGAGGTCATTTCATCTAGCTCATTGTAGCCTGTTGCTTCACCTGTGATAGTTGCATCTGATTTGCTGAGTTCATCAATTTTAGTTAAAGCAGCATTTAATAATTCTTTGATGGGTTTGAAGGCTTGCTGACGGTTCCCTTGTTCAGCGATTTTGAAGACGGCCTGTTCTGCTTCGTCAAGTAGCTCTTTGCTAGGACGATCAGCAGAGTTAAAGGCAGAATCAGAGATACCTGTACCAACAGAAATAAGTTGACGTAAAATAGACTTTTCACGAACAATATCTGCATAGGCGCGAATATTTGCAGCGCTAGGTGTATCTTTTGCAAGTGTGCCTAAATAGGCAAGTCCACCAGCATCATCAAGCGTATCGCGCTGTTTTAGCCAGTTGGAGAGGGTGATTACATCCAGAGGTGTGTTCTCTTCTGCTAGCTCTGCAATAGAGCGAAAGATGAGGCGGTGATCATAGCGATAAAAGTCTTCCTCACAGACGCGGTCTGCAATTTTCTCCCATGAGTCTCTGTCGAGCATTAATCCACCGAGGACAGATTGCTCTGCTTCTATGGAGTGAGGTGGTACTTTAAGTTCGTCAAGGTTGTCTTCAGTCATGTAGCTATTCTATCTGTAGATGAGGCGCTTATAAATTTTTATTACCTTTATTTTTTTCATAAAAAAACCGCCATTAAATGAATAAAGGCGGTTTCTTAGGAGTCTCTGATTAAGTTGATTAGAATTAGGCTAGGGAGTGTTCTCAATCAGCATTCAAGGTGTTATTTTGGCTCTTTTTCAGGCTAACTGCGTTACGATTCGTCGCAATAGAATGACTATTACTCCTCAACGTGCCTTGTTATCCTAAAAAATAGCTCAAAATGACACACTTGAAGCTAATTGAGAGCACCCCCCTAGTTCTAGCCAGTATAAAATAATTGGACTTGATCAGAGGTTCCCTTAAGAGTAATGATAAAAATTAATTCATCATTACTTGTAGTGTAGCTTTATGCTTCTTCAGTTTTCTCTTCAGTCGCATCTACTGACTCAGGGCGTGTCGTCGCATCTGAATCGTCTTCATCACTATCACCTGTGCCAATGCTTTCTTTTGGCTCGATGATTTTAGGCTCTGTTTCGCCATCTTCATTCATGACAGTTACTTTCACTACTGCATCAACGTCTGAATGTAGATGAACACCAACTTCGTAATGACCGATCATACGAATTGGACTTTCTGGCATACGAATCTCTTTACGCTCAACCTCAGCGCCAGCAGCAACGATTGCTTCAGCCACTTCGTGGTTTGTAACTGATCCAAATAGCTTACCTTCTGGTCCAGAATTTGCTGTAATTTCGATTGTAAGTGCTTCGATTGCAGTACAACGCTCTTTTGCAGCTGCGATTACTTTTGCTTCTGCTGCTTCTAGTTCTGCGCGAATAGCTTCAAATGCTTCAAGATTAATCTTGGTTGCAATTTTTGCTTTGCGTTGAGGAACAAGGTAGTTACGAGCATAACCTGAACGAACATTGACGATATCGCCTAGTTTGCCAAGGTTTTCGATTCTTTCCATTAAAATAACTTGCATGGTTTTCACCTTTTTAAATCAAGATTTCAGTTGCGAAGAAGCGCCTGCAATCTTTGAAAATTTCAATCTGATCTTGAGGCAATTTTACGACGAAAATCTACAAAATTGTCGATAATGCCAAAAGCAGCTAATAATACAATCATTTGAGCCAGTAATATGAACAGTAGAACATAAAGTGCTACCAGCCAAAAAGGCTTCATCCCACGTTGGTTCACGATGCTGTGCGCTAAAGCGATCCCCTGCAACATGAAAATTCCTACGGCAATAATTAATAGCTCTGTTGCTATGATGTTATTGCTTAAGATAGCTAGCACAATACAAACAATCATTGCGATAGCAGATACCTTACCTACACGTAGTTGGCGAAATTCCTCACCAAAACCACCTGGGTTATAGAGCATCGCTTGCCAATGGCGGGCTAGTAATAATGCTAAAGCAGCACTAACGGCTACAGCAGCAGCGAAAACACCCGTCATCCATTTCGACATGCTTTGGATAAGCTCATCGATTTGATTGCTTTCTAATTGATATGCCTCTGTTAAAGCAGGTTTGAAAGGTTCTAAGCTTGTTTGCCAGAACAAAACAGTATCAACTTGATAGGCGTGGAATAATAAAACTCCTATAGCACTTACAACTAAAATAGCTTGTAATGTGCTTTGCCATGAGCGTGTTTGCGCTAAGACGGCTGCAAAAAAAACTATCGGTAGCCATCCTATTAAACCAGCAAGAAATCCAAGGGAAGCATCTTGCTTGAGTAGGTAGGTGACTGTTGCCAGTACAGCACTACCCAAAAGACTGTATATAAGTCCTTGTTGCCAACTAATTCTAAGTGTAATTAGTGCAATGGCGG
>DQSN01000083.1 GCA_015663245.1 Leucothrix mucor | reverse complement strand
TTATCATTGTCTATGACGGTACCGATGGTGCTGAGTGTGTCGATGGTATTTGTTGTATCGAACTGAATATTTTGTGGTGAAGAAAGTGTCAGAGTATATGATTTATCGCCATCTACAATTTGGTTTCCTGCAATTAACTGAGAGATAGTTGCAGTTGTTTGTCCTGCGGGAATATTCACTAAGCCGCTCTGCAATTGTGCGTTACTGTGTGTGTCGCGGATAGTGTACTTGATGCTGATATTTTCACTTGATGGTGAAGTGAGTGAGACGACATAATTTAAGGCTTTGTTTTCTGTATCTCCCTCGATTATGGAAGGAGCGTTGAGGGTTGCAATTGGGCTAATACCATCGACGGCAATATTGCCTTGAGAGACCGCGAAGAAAATATTATCGCTACAAGCGACCATCATGCGTGCATGGCTGATGGTGCTGATGTCAGTGGGTATTATTAGGTTTTGGCTGCCATCATTTGGGGTGTTGAGGAGTAAGTTTTGTGTATTGCCATCTTTACTTAGTAGCTTTATATCAACATTGCTACAACTAATCGGTGCGTTATTTGTTCCTGCTACATCCCAATTGACATCAATACTTTCATTTACTTGGTATAAATGTGATGTGAGATGTGAGATGAGGCTAAATGGATTTCCTGATGTGTTGATTTGTGTATCTTGGCGCTCAATGCCACCTCTATTATCTCTTACGGTTGTGGCAAAATTTAGAGTTCGGTTCGTTAAGGCTAAGAGTTCACCTTTTATAGGCAATGCACCAAACAAGGTGTCAATATGTGGGAAGTAACGATACTGAGTGTTGGAAGGTAAATAACTGCGAAAAAGCGGGTTGTCTCCTGTATCTAAACCAACATTAACGGCAGTGCCATTTGTATCTATTTGATCCCAAGTGTAGGTGAGTTTGTCGCCATCTATATCATTGGCATTGCTGTTTAAAACAAAGGCAGTATTACTAGGAATATTAAAGGTCTTACTGTTAGCCATTGTAGGGTTGTTATTACTACGCGTGCTTACAATGCCGCAGTTAGCTTCTCCACTCTTGCGTATATAGTTATTTATTTGCGCGATGCTGACCGCATTAAAGACGGCATCGGAATTATGTTGTAAATTATTTACGCCACACATTCCAGCATAGGACATAATGGTACTACCACTGCCTGGCTCAACGGCGGTGTCTGGCTCACGATTACCCCCAGCACAGTTTTGTGTTTCGCTATTAAAGGTATGGGTTGCACCAAACTGATGTCCCATTTCGTGGGCAACGTAATCTATATCAAAACTATCGCCATAGGGGGAGTGTGAGCCTGTAATGCCCCCTGCTTTATGTGACACTTGGTTGGATCGACAAATACCGCTTAATAAAGCTAGGCCTCCAGTACCAGCGCCACCAAAGAGATGTCCAATATCATAGTTATCATTACCAATAACTGTATCCATATTAGCAATGGTTTCATCTAACATGGCATAAGCATCACCATTGGTGAATGGATCGGTGTTTGGGTTGGTATAAATAATTTTGTCAGTATTTGCGATGAGAGAGAGGCGTATAGAAAGGTCTCGCTCATAAATCTCATTGACGCGGTTTATGGTGGTGACCATTGCGCTAAAAGCGGCATCTTTACCGCCTTTTAGTTGGGTATACTCGCCTGTTGCAGACAAGGCAAGGCGGTAGGTAATTAAACTAGGCGATGAGTTGCTTTGTTTTTCTAATAGATTTTGAGTTCTTTTTTGTAGTACTGAATTTTGTATAAAAAATTCTCTTTTATGAGAATTACGTTGGAATAACGGCTTGTTTTGTTGTTTGCTAAAACTATTGTATAAAGTAACGGTTTTGCTTGCTTCAGCAGTTGTTTTGGAGCTTGGTTTCTGTGGATCTATAAAAATAGTATCCCCATTTTCTAGCGTCAACATGGCATGAAAGCCCGTTGTGGTTATATCAATGCGTCCGTGTATATTTTTGCCATTAGCGGCACGTACTTTCCATGCTTTAATATTGGGGAATTTAGCAGCCAATGCGTTGTTGAGTAATGGGTATTCTTCGATTATAACGGCTATCATAGAGCCATCAGGCAAAGGGAGTTCTAGTAATTTTTCTTCTGCCGCTCTAGCCTGCTTTGTAGCGTTTGATGGTGCTAATAATTGCTGACGTAAAGCCGCTTCATCTAAGTGTAATGCGCGTGCATTGGATAAAACAGATGATGCACGTGATAGTTTATTTGAGTTTTCAGGCTGGCTATTAATATCCTCCCACAAAGGGCTGGCAAAAGCATTTGTAGATAGGCATAGGCTTAGAGCGATTAGGGTTTTACGCATGATTTGGGGTCCGTTTATTATTGTTTTTTTTATTAGAATGATGGTGAATTAGGGGGTGTATCACTCTGTTTTTTAACGGCTGAAAGTATTACAGTTGTATGCTGAATGTCTGTTAAATGAAATCACATCTAATCGGTTAAAAACATACAATCAGACGGCAGGTAGGGTTTTGTTATTGTGATAAGTTTTGATTTTCAATAAGCCGCAGAAGTCCAAGCTTGAGCCGCCTCTTTATGCAAAGTAAATTTTGGACTCCTTGCGTGCTACCTTTACGTTATGGCAATTTCAGGTATGAGTGAGATACATTTTTAAAACAAGGATGTTTTATGCTTTTCTATCATCATTTTTCTGCTGTTCTTATGGTGCCGTTGTTTATTAGTATAATTAAAATAAAGACTTCTAATCTTCTGTTTTTATATGGTTTTTTTATTAAGCTTATCGCCGTTTTTTTGCTAGTGAGCCTAACAGCTCATGCTGATGAAGTGCTTTACAAACCTCAAAAATTTTTTAGCAATAGTGATACGGGGGTGTTTTATGACCTTAAATCTGGAGAGTTGCTAAAAGCGATTATTGATCAGAATCGGACAATCTATCTTGAGCAGGATGGTGATATTTTTGAAGAAGATGTGGCAACGTTAGATGATGAAGTTTTAGGCTTGTCATTACAGGGATCAACTCGTAGTCGTTATTCTTTTAGTAAATCCAAACGAATCTTAGGGAAAAATATTTATCCAAGTCATTTGATAGCATTCTATAGCGGCTGTCGATATCGTTTAAAACAAAAAAAATTCATTCCTATTGCGAGTAGTTGTGGTTTTAAATATCGTAAAAATAAGAACAGATCACAACGTATTGAGTGGGAGCATATAGTCCCAGCTTGGCATTTTGGGCATCAGTTGCGGTGCTGGCAAAATGGGGGTCGTTTACATTGCCGCAATAGCAATCAAAAGTTCAAACAGATGGAAGCCGATATGCACAATCTTGTGCCTGCAATTGGCGAGATTAATGGTGATCGCAGCAATTATAAATACCGTATGTTAGAGGGCGAAGTACGTTTATATGGCAAACCCGTGAATATGGAAATATCATTTAAAGACCGTGCAGCTGAGCCACCTGAAAATGTGCAGGGTGATATAGCACGTACTTATTTCTATATGGTTGATCGTTATGGTTTACAGATAAGTGATCAACAGACTAAATTATTAGTGGCATGGAATAATAAAGATCCTGTGGATGCTTGGGAGAGGCGGAAAAATAAGTTAGTCAAAAAGTACCAAGGTGATGAAAATCTGCACATTACTCATTACAAAAAACTTAAACAGGGCGACATTATTAGCGCTGCTCCATCGACTAGCTTTAGTGAAATTAACAATAACCTTAAACAACGGTTTAGTTTTTTATTTGATTATCTGCCTGTTTGGCTTGTAGAAATTATCTTACTTATTGTTACGTTTTATCTGCTTTGGAAGTATACAGGCAAAAAGAATGATCCTAAAAAATCTGTAGATGACTCTTCGCGTGAGATAATAGTGCCAAGTAATGTGAAGACAAAAGTAATGCAGAAAAATAGGACGACAGGCACTGCTAAGTATTTTGTCATACAAAGCCGTCTTGTTAGGCGTGTATTGAGTCTTGATAAAAACAATCAGTTAGTTATACAAAATCGGCAAAAAAATGATTCACAACATTGGCGTTTGGTTGGTAGTAATAAATCAGAAGGTTTTGTTTTTATTCAACACTTTGTTACAGGAAAAGTGTTAGAGCTAGAAAATTCACTTAAAAAAGATCATGCTAAGATTATATTGGGTGACAAAAAACGTCGTGCGAATAATCATCAAGAGTGGCGTTTAGTTGCAAGTAAAGAGACTGATTATTTCTTTATAGAAAATAGAGCCACACAAACAGTGTTAGATATTAGTTATAAAAAAAGTAAACAGGGGAGTCGGGTGGCTAATTATCATAAAAAATCACGTGGTACTGAAAATCAGGAGTGGCGATTGTTGGAGATATAAGCTTTTTTTGCCACTGGCAGTCTGCCTAAATAAATAGTAATACCAAGTAGTATCATCAGAAGTAAGCTAAATGAACCGCCAGACTTTTTACTGCTGGTACTACTGCTTTGTATGGTGGTGCTGCTAGTTGCGATGGGCTGATTGCTGTTAATGGTTAGGTTTGGCTCCTGCGATAAGGGGGTGTTGTGCTTGGAGCTACGCGAGCTTAGTGTGAAATCATGGTAGGAAATAGCAAAGAAAATATTATTACTACAGGATATTTTAAAGCGGCCTTGGGTGCTACTAGGGATATTGTTGGGAATATAGAGAGAGGTACTGCCGTTGTTGATTATATTTGAAGCTAGTAATGTGCCGAAGCTTCGACCGCCATCGGTGGATAGGGTAATGTCCACGTGTGAGCAATTAATCGGGGCTTGATTCGTTTTGGCGACGTTCCAACTGAGTGTGCTATTTTCTCCCAACGTATAATGCGAATAGGGTAAATCCAGTGCAAAACGACTACCTGTATTTTGGATGTGTAGTTGTACATCATCACTACTGGTGTTGTTGTTCCCGTCTTGAACGGTGAGTTTAAAGTTTAATATACGCTGCGTATTGGGTAGTGTTTCTCCTTTGGTATGGCGATGATTAAGAATATCATTTAATACTGGAAAGGTACGTGATGGAGAGCTGGTGGCTAAGCGTGCTCTAAATAAAGCGTTATTACCTAAATCACGGTTAACGGCTGAACGGTTGCCTGCATCAAGCTGTTGCCATGAATAAAGTAAACGGTTATTTTCAGGATCATTCGCAGAGCCATAGAGTGTAAATGGCGTGCCAGCAGGAATGGTGTAATCTCTGCCTGCATTGGGAATGGGTGCACGGTTGGTATTTTGAGAGTGACGACCACACTGGCTACCTGTACCTTGAGTGATATTCTTTTTTATTTGTTCGATACTGCCAATATGGAACATTGCATCTGCATTTTGTTGTAAATTATCTGCTCCACATATGCCTGTATAAGCCATAATGGTTGAGCCACTGCCAGGTTCAAACGCGGTACGAGAAGTACGAGTGTTGCCTGCACATAAGCCTTGATTACTATTAAAAGTATGTGTTGCTCCCAGTTGATGTCCAATTTCGTGAGCGACAAAATCAATATAAAAACTCTCACTATTTGGATTGCTTATACCTGAGGTTCCCTTAGCTTTTGAGCCATCTAAACATAAGTTTTCAATAATCGCCACACCGCCACCTGATGTTCCAAAAACATGCCCGATATCATAATTGTTTGAGCCAATAACGCTGTCTAAATTGCGTTGATTCTCTAGTATTAATAAATGCGCTTTACCATTGGTGTAAGGATCGGAAGAAGCATGGGTGTAAATAATCTCATCATTATTATTAGCCAACGTAAAGTGTATGCCAAGATCACGCTCATATATCTGATTTATTCTGTTGATCGTCGTGGCGATGGCGCTGAGAGCTGAGCTAACTGTACCACCTTGTAGCTGTGTGTACTCACCAGTAGCGGCAATGGCTATGGTGTAATTGTGTACATTAGAAGAAGTACTTCTTTTGAGTTTTTTTTGGCTGGGATATTGAGAAAATTTATAAGTAATAGGAGATAAGTTTAATGCATTATCTTTTAACTCACATTGATGTGGAGTATTAGGGTGTTGATCTTTTTGTGTGTAAGCTGAGTAACGACGCTTTCCTGCTGTGTTAATAGGATCAATATAAATAACATCGCCATCTTCTGTTTGTAACATGGCATGGAAACCAGAGGGCGTGAAATCTAAACGACCCGTAATGATGTTATCGTTTGCATTTACTACCTTGTAGGTTTTTATTTGAGGATATTTTTTAGCTAACTTTTCAGGAAGGACATCGCTATTAATTGCGGTCACATAAATCGTTTCCCCATCAGGCAAGGGTAATGCAATCGAGGTAGGAGACACCCTTTTGCGTACATAGGAGCTTTGCTTTAATAGCTGTTGCATTTTCTCTTCATTAAGAAAAAATTGACGACTATTATTAAAACTAAAAGCGGCATTTGTACTGCGTGCTTGGGTATTTATTTCTTGCCATAAAGTATCATCGGCATACAGAGAAGTAAGATAAGTTATATTTAGTACAAGCGTACAAAATAGGACTGTAAACTGTTTAATTGTATGATTCATGCCGATGCTCCACGATTGAAGCGTTCAGCTTGTATTAATTGTGGCTATAAGATGATCTATAGCAATATGAACTGTGCTGTTATCCAGATTGAAGTTGTCACACTTGGCTTAGTCTGTGCTTGTTATCCGTTTGTCCTATGCGGCTCGTTGGTCGTGACAATGCTAGTAGTGGTCATGGTCGTATCATCAAAAAAGGTCTTAAAATATGTGGCAAGCAGAATACCGTCTCTATCTCTATCCTGTGGATATTAATAAAAATATTAACCCTGAAAAATTAGCATTAACATTGCAGAATATTGAGTTTATTGCTGAGCCATTAGGTGATGAACTAAGTGGCAATGAGAGTTGTCGCTATAAAGTTGGTGAAGAGTTTCTTTCTTTGATCTGTTTTATGGGTTGCTCGCCAAATATAGAAATGGAGCCTCAGGAAAATAGTCCATTTTGCTATGTGGAAACTCCTAAATATTCAGGTGCTATGCGTTTTATCGCGGGTGATAATGTTAAAAAAGTGAACTGCCCACACTGCAAAAAAGGACAAGCAAACTTAGCTGCTAGTTTATTGCAATGTGAGGAGGGGGCGTTATTCTCACAGCAATGCACTGTCTGCAAAGAGTTTATAGACCCCACTACACTTAATTGGCGCAGGTCAGCCTTTATCGCTAAAAACTGGGTGTTATTGGGTAATATCTATGAGTCGGAAGCTGTACCTGATGAGAAGTTGTTATCGGCTTTAGGGCAGGAGAGTGGCTGTGAGTGGAAGTATGCTTATGTGAGAATGAAGTAGCAGGAAGTTTGATTGTGTCAAAAAAGATAATATTATCATCAACTTTTTATGCCCAAATTTAATAGCATCAAATATCTGCTATTATTTAGAGGTAGCAATTATTAGTGGAGAGAAGTGTGTCACTACCTGAGAAAAATTTACAGCCGTATTTAAGTCATGAGGAATACTTTGCGCTAGAAGAAGGTTTGCAACAAAAATTTGAATACGTTGCGGGCGAAGTATTTGCTATGACGGGTGGTAGTGTTAGTCATGGCTCTATTTGTGCAAACTCTGTTACTACGTTAATGAAAAATTTATGGGATAAGCCTTGCCGTGTATTTGGTTCTGACGTTAAGCTCCACATTAATGATGTAGACAGTTTTTTCTACCCAGACGCAATGGTATTGTGTGAAGATGGTGAGATAGACGAAAAACATGTTCAATCACCACAAATTATTATCGAAGTTTTATCACCTTCGACCTCTGATTATGACCATGGAAAGAAGTTTGCTTATTATCGTCAAATAAAGACCTTGCAGACATACGTTATGTTGCATCAAGACAAGCCATTAGCCGAGGTTTATCAACGCTGTGATGATAATGCTTGGTTGCTGAATGAATATATAGGTTTGGATGTTGTGATAACCATAAACGATGATTTAACTTTATCAATGGCTGATTTATATCGGAAAATTGAGTTTAATCTGTCCTCATAAAATATTAAAAAATAACAATTTCCCAGCCATCGGGCTTAATCGAGCCATCTGATAAAAAAATTCTTTTCTTCGCTTTTGTTCCTGTATAACGATTTAGATTATCCAAATTCATTCGTCCAAATGCAGTGCGAAAAATCACATCTTTTGATTTTAATTCCTCTAAATTACCCAATAAGGCTTTATCGGTGCCGATGGTAATTTGTTTGTAGTGAGAGCTACTTTCCAAATCAATAATCCATTCTTTCATCTCGTTAAATTTAGGTTTCATTGCATAAGATGTATCAACGACTAACAAAATATTACTGCTATTTTTGCTGAGATAAGCATGTGTTGCCCCCCATGCGGCAACATGGAGGAGGATAAAGACCGAGAATATTTTAATAAATTTCATGGGGTGTTTTAGTTACTTCCTTTACATTTCAGAGTTTAATAAATTACCGATTCGGTAAGATGCAGAGTTGGCACTTGATTTGATATAAGCACCTTCTGCCAGTGCCGCCATTTGTTTGAGATGTTCGGAGCTTAGTTCGTAAGCAATAGTATGGATGGGTATGCCCGACCATTCTAGCGCATCTTTTATATCATCAAAATCTTGTCCACGATTAGTTTCACCATCGGATAAAACAAAGATTATTTTCTTATAACCTGGGTTTTTCTTTTCAAATTCGATCAAACGATCCGCCGCGACAATTACAGCATCATTTGTAGCCGTTTTTCCACCTGCAAATAGTCGCTCTACTGCGCCGATAAACAAGGCTTTTTGTTGCAGGCTGAAAGGTTTGATAAATAAATCTACATTCACTCTATCGTTATAGGTGATTAAGCCGATGGCATTATTGGTACTAATCAAATCAGAAGATTCAATCAGAGCCTTTTTTAGATTTTTGATGCGTGAGCCTTCCATTGAGCCTGAAGTATCTGCAACAAAAAAGGCTGCTACAGGTCGGCCACCTGACTTCTTTTGCTTCCATAGTTTTTGTGCTTGTCCGATAACGGAGCTGTCTTTCAGTGTATAAGCATTTTCATAATCAGGCGTTTGATTAAAGCCATAGCGTTTTAAGTCAGATACTTTTGTTTGCAAAAAGTCGTTAAACATTTTGAGCACTTCACGCTCGCTCGTATCAGCCTCTGGAGTAGCATACAAAGGGCTATCATGACGGATACCAAAGGGGATGAATTGATAATCATTCATGCCACTGACATTAATCCATGATTGATATTCCATCACGAAGGCATCTAATACGCCGCTGCCCATCGTTGCATCACGCATTTGTAAGGTGTTTTGTGCGACAAAAGGCACGCCTGTTTGGAAAGCCTCAAATGCACTGGCAACATCGGGAGATAACATTTGTGACTCATCACCCTGCGCAAAAGAATTTAAAATAGTGAGGAGAAAGTTAAGACCTGTGCTGGACTGATATGGGTTGGTATAACCCATTGCAAATGAACCGCCACTTACATTAGTGAGTAACTTACCAATATCGAGCTTGCCATTTTCTGTAATTTGATCCAACTTAGATTTTTTAACCACAATGCCTGCGGTATTGGGTGCTGTTTTCTCAGCAATGGTTTCTGTTGTGATGCCGTTAGCATTGAGCATGTCTGCCCATAAAAAATTACTGGGTGAATAAGCATCAGGCGTGTATTGGTGTGCCAACATAAATTGTGCGCCTAAACCTGATGCTATCTTACGGATATTAATAGTGGCGCGTTTACCGCCCGATGTTTTTTTGCCAAGTTGATTGAAGCTGTTTGCCATCTCCAAATAGAAGCCATCACGTCCTTTACCTGCTTTCTCTGATGATGTGAATATTTCAACAACTTCGGTGGTATCACTATCGCGTACATTAAAGGCAAGTGGATATTCAGCAAGATCGGGCAACATCGACAGTAAGTTGGTTTTGGTCAGTTGAATGTTCGCCCTTACGCGGTTTTCGTTATAACTCGGTTGTATGTCTTTTTCTGCAAGATCATGGATTTTTGCAAATGCCTTTTCTTTGCTATCGACGCTAGAGCCACAAGAGGCAGTTAATAGCACCACTAAACTAGCGGCTAGAAGGGGCGATGTTTTTAGTAAAATTTTATTTAGCATATTAGATTTATTATTCATGATTTATGGTAGATGTACTTTCTCAGTTTTCTTCGCAATTTCAGCTAAGCTGACTAGTCTTGATAGTGTATCAAGTCGTTCAAACTCATTAAATGATTTGATATTGGCCACCTCAACTGCGGTTTCCATTAAGGCATTAAATAGCTTGCGATTTTCTTCCAGCAGACTATCTAAACGACTGTTTTGTTCTAATGATAGATTGTTTTGTTTATCTTGGCGCTGTTGAATAGCTTCACTATCAATATGAGCTTCATCTAGTTTATTACGCCGTATAGTCTCAATACTATGACCAATAGCGACAATATCCGTAAGGTTTTGTATTGCAGTTCGCTGTACTGTGCGGGCTGCACCTAAATAGGTCAAAGGACTGTGTTGTTTACCTAAAAAACGGGTTGCTACGACGGCATGGTAGTCATTGATAATCTTGCGGAGTACACTTGTTTGATGAACGGCTTTATCTAGCTCCAAATTACCCAATTCTGTTTTGAGTGTTGCTAAACGATCAATTAGCTGTTGATGCCCTTGCTCTTCTTGTTGCTTTAGTCGTATTACATCATCAGCATTTGCATAACCCATGATACGGTACAAAACAGGTACAGAAAGGAGGGCGATAATTGCTATTACGGTATAAATTAAAGACAGCAACCAACCACCTTGAAACCACCACATAAATAATGCAAGTAATATTATGGATATGACAAGGGCGCTAAGAGTGTAGTTTTTGAGAATTTTATAGGTAGATAAAATTGTAATCTCTCCGTATTTTTTAGTCTAATAAGCTAATAATGGGACTTTATTTTAATTCTTCAAATATTAGCACTAAACGCTACTAGCTTCAGCAATGCTACGACTGGCGTAGAAATATATTGTATAGCTCTATGATTATTTATTAAAATTAATGTTTTAATATTGTCCAAAATAGTGTTTTTTTTATAATCTTTGCTATGTTTATTAG
>DQSN01000244.1 GCA_015663245.1 Leucothrix mucor | reverse complement strand
TCACTAACAACCACTGTAAGCTGTTGTTTCGCGCGTGTTATCCCCGTATAAATCAATTGTCGTGTTAGCACTGCGGTGTCTTCACTCGGTAGGATCATCAATACTTTTTCAAATTCTGAGCCTTGGCTTTTATGAATGGTGGTGACCCATGCGGTTTCATGCTGGGGAAGGCGTACGGGTGAGAAGGCTTTTATCCCTTCTTTGCTTTGAAACCAGACTTTGGCTTGTCCTTGCTCGTCTATTAAGGTGATGCCTATATCACCGTTAAATAAGCCTGTGCGATAGCTGTTTTCGGTGATCATTATCGGGCGTCCGTGATACCAACGCTTCCATGTATTCAGTTTGTTTTGTTGTGATAATTGCTTTTCTAATTGCGTATTAAGATAGACGCAACCATTCATGCCTCGGCGTAAGGCAGTGAGGATGCGAAATCGGTTGAAGGCGGCAAATAGCTCATCAATATCGGCTTTAGATTTTATGGCTTGCAGATAATATTGCCATGGCTCAATAAGTTGATTGCGTTTAAATTCAGATGATAATATTAGTTCAACGTCTACAAAGCCTTCGTCTTTTAGAATACTTACACTGCTTTTTGCATCACCTTTATTCACTGCCGCAGCAAGTTTACCTATACCGCTATGCTTATCAAATCGCCAACTTTTTTGTAAACATACAATATGATTGTCGATATTCGATTGCTCACTATTTTCTTCTGTTCTCTTGAAAGTTGCTCCTGTTAAAGCTTGTAAATATGTCCTTGTTGCTGCGTTGTACTGGTTGTTAGCCGTAGCACATAAATCGGTAAATACGGAGCCTGTTTCTACGGATGAGAGCTGATCTTTATCACCTAAGAGAATTACTTTTGCTTGAGTGGGAATCGCGGCGAATAGCTTGCTCATTAAAGCTAAATCAATCATTGATGCTTCATCTATCACTACAATGTCAGCCGCTAAATAATTGTTTTTATTAAATCGGAATTCAGTGCTATTAGGGATATAACCTAATAAGCGATGGATAGTGCTGGCTTCTTGTGGCAATTGCTCGATTATTTCTAAACTTAGTTTGTCGCCTTCACGCTGAATAGAGTCGCGTATTGCCTCGCTCATACGCATCGCGGCTTTACCTGTCGGTGCAGCTAATGAAAAGCGTAATTTAGCTTTATTTTCTTTAATATTTTGCTCAATTAAGAAAGCAAGGATACGGGTAATGGTCGTGGTTTTCCCCGTGCCAGGGCCACCTGAAATAATCAAAAACCGAGAACTTAGCGCCAAAGCCGCCGCTGCTTGTTGCCAGTTTACTTCTTCCCCTGTATTAGTCTCTGTTGTTGTCACATCATCTTGTGAGAAATAATATTGCAGACGTTGCTTAGCCCAGTTCTGATCAACATCGTCAAACTCCACTTGTAAGCGTGATGTTATCTGCTGTGCTAAGCGTTGCTGATAGGACCAATAGCGATACAGATAGATAAAGCCGTTATCTACGACAAGTGGCTTTATCTCATCAGCAATAGTGACTACTTTGGTTTTGAGTAAAGTCTCCGACTGCTGCGTATCACACATCAACGCAATGCAGCCTTCCCTTGTTTTCTGGCTAATATCCAAAACGGTTTGATATAGCACCGTATTTTTGGATTGATCTAGCTCTGCCAGTAAGTCGGCCAGTTGATAGTCCAATGCTTCATAGTTTGATTGATCACTCATTGCTCTACCTCAAATAAGGCATCTAAGGCATTGATAAGTTGATAAGATGGTTGATCGTAGAATATTCCACGCTCGCTATAATCCACCGACATGCCACGAATAAACAAATAATACACCCCACCAAAATGTGTTTCATATTGATAATCGGGTAAGCGTCTTTGTAAGTAGCGATGCAAAGCTACACTATAAATTAAATATTGCAGATAATAATGTGAGTGCGCCATTGCCACTAATAAACTATCAGCGTCATAATCATCAAGGCTATTAGACTTATAATCAGCCACGTAATATTGCCCGTCATATTCAAAAATCAGATCAATAAAGCCTTTTAGATAACCCCTAACCTGCTCAAACTGTAATTTATTGACCGCATCGCGCACTACTTGCCAACCTTCTTGAGGCAAGTGCTGAAAGAGTATTTGTTTAAGGTTGTCAACTTGCAACAGCGACAATGGCAGATAGAATTCCATCTCATTAAGCCGCTGTGAATAGCTCAAGCTTGCTAACTTTAAGCTCTGATTTTCAGCAAATAACGGTGCTTGTAAACTTTGCTCTAATAATAATTGGGCACTTTTTGCTATGCTTAAATCAAAGCCCCATTTTGCTAATGCCTTGTTAATTTCAGTGTCTTCGCCAATCGCTAAAGGTTGTGTGAAATCAATATTTTCGTACATTTCATGCAGACAACTACCAGCCCTTGCACCACGCGGGAATTCATCATCTTGTGCTTCTCTGACAGATATATTATTTAGCAAAGCATCATGGTCAGGTGCTTCTACATGATGACCTGAGCTTAAACCACTGAAACTACTGACTTGATGATCTTGTTCTATACGCGCAGAGAATGTCCGCGCACTTAAATCCTGTTGCGTTTGCTTTGCTTGATAGTGCAAAGCGCCCTGCTCTGCTGTTCTTATTTCAGGCAAGACTTCTGCAGAAATTGTACCTGATGAAGCCACCACTAATGATTGCATATTCTGTTGGTAGCTAGCGTGGAAGTTTTTACTGGCTGCCGCTTCACCATTGCTCAATAACCAACCCAAAGCTGAGCGATCGACATAACCTTTAATTTTTTGCGGCGCACTCACCACGGTACAGTGATATTTAGCTCGCGTTAGTGCCACATATAATAAGCGCATATTTTCGGCATAAGCTTCTTGCTCTAAGCGTTTGATACTCGTACTGCGCTGCGACGAACCAATATCCAAGCTCGGGGTATGCTCCTCATCATCAGCATGAAACATAATAGCCGCTTCACTGGCAGAGCTTCTTAAACTATCTGCCCACAAATAAGGGCAATAAACTAGACTGTACTCCAACCCTTTACTTTTATGTACCGTCACAATTTTTACTAATTTTTCATCACTCTCTAGACGTAACTGTAAGCTATCACTACTCAAAGAGGTTTGTAATATTTGCTGCTGAAACCAGCGTAAGGTACCTTCGATACCGCGTGAGTTATGACGGCTTTCACTATGAATTAGCTCAGATAAATGCAATAAATTCGTTAAACGTCGCTCGCCATCACTGTGATTTAACAGCCGCAGTTGTACAGATTCTGCCTGCATTAAATGACGCATCATGGGTATGAAACCCTGCTTTAGCCATAACTGATGCCATGTCTGAAATGCTTGCAACATATCGTCCCATGCATTGGCGTCACTATCAAAGCGCTGTAAATCTTCGGCTTTTCGTGCAAATAAATCACTGACTAGAGCACGCCGTACTTGATCTTCTTGACTAGGCTGAGCGATGGCAAGCAATAGAAGATTTAACTCTTGCGCTTCATGGGTTTCAAAAATACTTTCTTTGGAGCTTTGCACGCAAGCAATGCCCCGCTTTGTTAATGCATTTTTAATCTGCTGACCTTGACTATGACTGCGTACTAACACGGCAATATCACCCCCCTCCAAGGGTCTATCGGCAATACTAGCGTCACCTTTATCAGCCGCAATGAGTAGGCTAGCAATATCGTCGGCAAGTAACTCCGCCACTTCATCCATCAAGTCTGATTTCTTTTTCCCTTCAACCTCTTCAATCTCCCATAAACGCAACGGTGCTAGTGCATTAGCTGTTGTTAATGATGGCTCTTGCTGCTGACCTGCTTTGACTTCTAAATATTTAATACTATTATCAAAAAAGGGATTATCACCGAGGGTAAACAAGTGGTTAAGTGCATCTATTAACTTAGGGTGTGAACGCCAATTAGTGTCTAAAGTATATTGATGCTGGGTATTCTTACTGGCTTTTTGATAGGTATAAATATCTGCGCCACGGAAGCTGTAAATAGCTTGCTTAGGATCACCGACAAAGAAAACAGTATTGCTTTGATTTTTTTCACTATCACCGTAAATTTGCTGAAAAATATCGTACTGCACAGGGTCGGTATCTTGGAATTCATCAATCATCGCCACTTGATATTTTTGTGACAGAACACTGGCTAGCTTGTCATTACTGGATAATGCTAATTGCAGCTGCAATAACAAATCATCAAATGACATGACGCCTTTACGGCGTTTTTCTAAGGGAAGTTGTTGTTGCAAATAGTCTAAAACTTTATTGCGTAGATCATCATGGTATTGCTGGAGATCTTGGTTGAGCTCTTGCTTAGCGGCTAAAAAGTTACCCCACTGTATAAAAAACTCATGTTCGGGTGACTCAAAGCCTTTCTTCACCCTGAGCTTTGCTAGTGCTAGCCCCTCAACTTTTGTAGGCAAGCTAGCAGGTATGGCATCACTCAGCAATGCCAGTTCGCTTAAACCTGCAATCATCACCTCTAAGGATTTTGCAACAGCCGCATACAATCCCTTGTGATCACGCAAGCTGGCAATAATATTCTCAGCATCATCACGCCATGTTTGAATGGCAGTAACATACTTATCGGTAAGTTGATTAATCGTCTTAGCAACATCATTAACAGAGTCGGGCTTTAAACGCTGTAAATAAGGCTTACCAACCGCAGAACGAATATCTAGCAGTAAGCTATCAGGTGTAATGGCTTTTTCACGCAACAATAGCAATAACAACGCAGGCGCATGCTGAAACTCTTTGCGCCAATAGTCATCGAGCAAGTCTTGCATCAAATCAACATCGTTATCCAATAACTCCGTCTCAAAAGCTAAGCCTGCATCAAAAGCAGTCTCTTTTAAAGCACGCTGACAAAAACTATGAATTGTAAAAATTGCGGCTTCATCAAAATTTAATAATGCACGTGATAAACGCAGAATCGCTTCTTTATGATCAGAATACTCTTCACACAGAGCCACATATTCGCCCTGCGCCTCTGCGGGAGCAACAAAAGCGAGTAAAGCCTCACTCAAGCGGAGACGAATACGATCTTTTAGCTCCTTAGTCGCCGCCGTGGTATAGGTAACCACCAAGATTTGATCGACGGATAAAGCAGGTAGAGACTCCAATACAAAACGCAGATAAAGCAATGATATAGTATAGGTTTTACCTGTTCCTGCACTGGCTTCGATTAGGTTGGTATTTTGTAAGGGGACTGTTTGAGGGTTTAATGATTGCATGAGGGGACTATACCGCAAATCCCCCTCTATTTTTTATAAATTAAAATCTATGCGTAAATGATTTAGACACAATTTCCAAAACGATAAGCCACATCTAAACTACCCGATTTACAATCCCACAAAACTTTACCTTCCTCACTGATACTAATATTGAATTCTAAGGTTTTCCCTTCAATTTCCTTATCCCCTTGCAGATGAAGAATAAAGCCTTTATCGGTTATCTCTATGCGTCTAATTTCACCAGTAGATGTCTGCTCTGGAACACCAATATCTTTTAATGTAGCAGGAAGTTTGCCTGTACCAACAACGTATTCACCAATCATTATTTCTAGTTCTGATGCCATACGCAGCGCTTTTTGTGCCTTTATTTTTATACGTTGCTCTTCTGGCGACAGTGAACTTACTTGGGGTGTTTGTTGTTGTCCCCTAACCTCGGTATATTCCTGATTTTGTTGCTCTGGTCGTTGGGTACTCACATTCATATTTCTTTCATTTTCTATATTATATGAAGACATTGGTGCTGAAGATTCCATTGAGCTATCGACTAGTTTTGCTCTCTTTTTAAAGTCTTGGTATGCAGGTAATGCTATCGCGGCTAAGATACCGACAATAGAAATAATGATCATCACAGATACCAAACTTCCTGCGCTTGACCCCATGCCTATTCTTGGTACAAATAATGCTAAAAACCATGCAAAGGGGCTACGACGTGGGAACTCAGTCTCCTGATCACTCGCTTTATTAAGCAGATACTGCATGCGCTTGCTTAACCAAGGGTAATCAGCAGTTAGCTCATGGAATGACATCCAAAAGCTACCTGTTTCTTCTGATTGATCTGCATAAGCACGGATATTCAATTTATTCCACTGATCTGCGCCCATCGCTAACACAGCCATTGCAAACACGGCATCTTTCGGTTTTTTACAACATTTTAAACCATGTAAATCACTGCTGTATTCTTGCGCTCGCGAGTAAGCAGAACCAACAATAGGAAGTATGCTTCCAGGAAACATTAAAGTAGATAAATTAAGATGCCCACGTTTTATATGTCCTAGCTCATGCCCTATATAGAAGTTAATACCATCAGGATATTTCTTTAAGGCATCAACAATACCGCTGTATAACACCACATAGTGTTTTTTAAGGAAGCGAGTTGCTAGAGCGTTTAGAAAACCATCAGAGTTTAAGATAAACAACTCAGGCTTTTTATCCATTTCCAAGGTATCACAACACTCATTAAACTGTTTATAGAGTGCAGGCATTTGTTGCTCGGTGACACGCACACCATTACCTTTTAGATGGGAAATAAGCGCTGATTGAGCAAAGAGATAGATAAGAAAACCGATCAGTAGCCAGATTAAAATCATTCCAGCTGTTCCAACGACTAATAACAGCCAAAATATAATTGAAAATACAAGAATAATGCTAAAGAGCTTCTTCTCATTTTTATAGACTAAATCCATTGTTCCCCACCATTTTATTATTTTTTTGATCAATTATGTATTTTCAATATGGTTCACACAATCAATAGCAGATAGGTGGGGATTTTAGAAAACACCTTAAATTTTAAACGAAATGGCACTATCCGATGAATAAATTAGCAGGTATTGTAATTTACGAGCAAAGTTCTATGCGGTGGGTAATCCATTTGATTTTTGGTTCATAATTCAATTATATTTCTAAACCACCTATGCGGTGGGTAATA
>DQSN01000162.1 GCA_015663245.1 Leucothrix mucor | reverse complement strand
GCATCTGCTGATGCATCTTTAGGTGTTAAACCACCAGATACTTTCATGATCTTAGACTTATCTTCTGCAAGCTTATAAACCGCTGCAACAGAGATTCCGTAGTCTTTACCAACAACAGAGTAGCAAGTATTAACGTAAGAAGGTGAGCCCATCTCCGTGCCGTTTAGTGCTGCTGCAACTGCTGCTGCACAAACTTTAGCTTCAGAGTTTGCTGCATAGCCAGCCTTAGGCATACCTTTAGCAATCGCCGCATCACCAATAACATGGATGTTTTTATGAATCGTAGACTCAAATGTATCCAATGCGATTGGACACCACCCTTTATCACTAGTAAGACCAGCTGTTTTTGCAATTTTGCCAGCATGCTGTGCTGGGATAATATTTAAAACATCAGCTTTAACGTCATCAAACTCGTTATGTACTGTCATTGCACCAGCATCAAGCTTATTAACTGTCGCATCAGGACCTGGACGCCACTCAATCATTGAGTTGTCAGTACCGTATCCATAAAGCTTTTCCCAACCTTGAACGAATAAACCTTGCTTAGAGAACTTAGGTTTAGCATCAAGAATGATAATTTTTGACTTAGGCTTTTCACGCTTAAAGTAATCAGCTATCTGACTAGCACGTTCGTATGG
The DNA here is from genome assembly GCA_015663245.1 of Leucothrix mucor. Classification (GTDB taxonomy): domain Bacteria; phylum Pseudomonadota; class Gammaproteobacteria; order Thiotrichales; family Thiotrichaceae; genus JAGLBW01. Next base: position 13,578 of record DQSN01000162.1, on the reverse strand, counting down.
CCCAGGAGGACAACGGAAAGGATTTGGTGGTGGAACTAAAACGAATGTTCCGCCATCTTTCATGTCAACTAATTGCTTACGCAGTGTCTCAGTCTGAGCGCCTGCTTTCCATGCATGAACAATCTTCTCAGAAGTTGCTTCATCATAGCCTTCAATCGTGTCATAACGCATTGAAACACCAGGAGCTACGATACAACGGTCATAAGAGAAGCTTTCGCCACCTTTAGTCGTTACCGTCTTCTTCTCAGCATCAATACCCGTTACATAGTCATGAACAACTTTAACACCATGCTTCTTTAGGCCTTCATAGCCAAACTTGATGCTGTCCATTTCACGATTACCACCCAGTACTTCATTACTTAAGTAACAAGTGTAATAATCTTTATTAGGCTCAATCAAAGTAACTTCAATTGAAGAATCTGCTAGACGAAGATATTTAGCGGCAGTTGCACCACCAGTACCACCACCAACAACAACTACTTTCTTAGATGCACCTAGTGCAAGATAAGGCGTACCAACAGCTCCAACTGCAGCAGCAGCTGTAAGGGTTTGGATAAACGTTCTACGATTAATTTTAATACTCATAATGTATTTTCTCCTTCCCTTATTGTTGACTTGCGTAATAGGCCATTAAAGCTTTCATGCCATCAGCGCCTTCTTTTTTCATTAGCTTCTTAACTTTCTTTTTCATCTTCTTAGGCATTTCACGTGTGCCAGAAGTAAAGTCAGTCATTGTTGCATGAAGGTAAGGAGTCCATTGACCTGCTAGAAATCCAGAGTCATCCCCTGCTTCTGTACCACCTTCTGAGTGACACTTTTCACAGTACTTGTCATGTAACTTCTTGCCTTTCTTTACAGCAGCTGAGTCAGACTCTTGCTTTGCTGCAACAAATTTCTTCTTTGAATAAACTTCAGCTATCTGCTTTAGCTCATCATCAGAGTATCCCTTCGTGATACGTCCCATGATAGTGGATGCTGCATCCCCTGATTTATAGGCCTTCATTGCTTCTGTTAAGTATTCAGCCGACATTCCTGCAATGCTTGGCATCGCTGGACCTTTACTATTTCCATCAACACCGTGGCAACCTTGACAGGTATCAGCTAGCATTTTGGCACTAGCACCACTCATTACTTCTGGTGCCTTCTTTTTTTCATGACTTGCTGCAAAAGCAGTCGTTGATATGCTGAGTGCTAAACCTGTTAACAACAGCGCTTTGGGTAAAATTTTCTTCATAAGCTCCTCCTAAGAAAAATAAGCGTATTTAAGCGTAAATTTAAACGATGCAAAAATGTAAAGTTAATGTAGGTAAACAATCTATTTTTATAACCCAGTAGAAAATTAAGCCAGTCATATATTAGACTATTATAATTTACTAATGGCGACATCATCCTGCTTAATACGCAAAATACGTATATTTTAACCGCTTGTCTAGTAAAAATATCCAAACTAAGTTGTTATTTATTAAAATAATTAATTTACATATTATCTTTGCGGGCCTAGTACTCTAGCTAATACCTCATAAAAACAACTAATAGTAGATATGAATATTGTTGATCAAAGTTATAAAAAGTAGCGTCAAAACAGTATCTTACATTTACTCAGCACATGATAATTATCAATGACTCCCATAGTAAAAATCAGATAGACTCGATTGTCTTGCCCTCTATTTTATGCAAGAATTAACCTATCTCAATAATAAAAATTAATTATGCGTCATACAAAAATTAAGTATGAAAGCACTAAAAAGATCAGGGGAAATTAGTGGACACAAAAAATTTACCAATTATTTTGGGGCTTCCCCTTGTCAGTGCAATCTCACTATCAGCATTTATTGCTATTAGTAGTACTGATCTATCGGCAAAACAACTACAACAACCCTCAAAGTCCCAGCTACTGCACGATTCAGACAACGACGGCTTATCAGACGACGAAGAAATTACTTTAGGCACAGAACGCTACCTCTCAGATACTGACGGTGATGGTATTAGTGATGGAGAAGAAGTAGGTTCTAACCCATCCACCCCTAGAGATAGCGATAATGATGGTCGTATAGATGCATTAGATAGTGATGATGATAACGACGGTCTACCAACAATTTTTGAAACCCAAGATGATATGGATAATGATGGCACACCTAACTACTTAGACACCGATTCGGACAATGATGGCATAACAGACGGTGTGGAAGCTGGCATGACTGAGAGGGATATAGATAGCGATGGTATTGATAATCTCCTTGATGTAGACAGCACAGGAGGTCAAGACACTAACGGCGATGGTATTGATGACAACTTTCAACTGCCCGATAGTAACAATGATGGTAAACCAGATTACTTAGATAAACGTATTAAAAATATCAGCTCCAGACCCCTATTAACAGATGAATTAAGCACACTACACCAGTTAGCAGATAATAGCCTTACAAAAGAACCAACAGAAAAATTAACGCACGTTGATGTTGATCCTAGCTTAGATCAAGACCACGATGGCATTCCTGATATTATCGAGATAAAAATTGGTACAAACCCAAAACAGCGTGATTCAGACAATGACCATATTTCAGACGCAATAGAAATTGGTTTGATCATGGAATACCCGCAAGACTCCGACCATGACGGTATTATTGACGCGATGGATGAAGATGACGACGATGATGGAATCTTAACTCGCCTTGAAGACCCTAACCGTGATGGCTCGCCTATTAATGATGATACCGATGATGACGGTGTACCCAATTACCTTGATGCGAATGATGACGGCGACAGTGTACTAACCAAAAATGAAGGCGGCACTCTTGATACCGATAATGACGGAGTGTTAGATTATTTAGATAAAGTTGATGGTGTTGATCGTTCTGTTGCAGCAGTTAAAGAAAATAGACGACCATTAAACACTGAAGTCCCTATTCAAGCACCGACCGAACCAAATTTAACCTCGCCTCATAAGCAAGTCGCAAACAATCAACTTGCCAAACACTTAAGTGCTGCTGAGCAGTCATTACGCAAAGTAAAAACTGACTTTGATGTGAAAACCACCATATCCACAGCTTTCTTAAACAATAAGGAAGAAAACAAGTCTCTCTCCAGCAAAGCTATGGCTTGGCTAACATCTCTGTTGCCAGATTAAGCGTACTTGGAGTGATTTCTACCCCTCCCATCATACGTGCAATTTCCTCCACACGATCATCGACCTCCAACCTTATCATACCTGTTGAAGTACTTGATTTTCCTTTCACTTTCGTCACTTTATAGTGATGATGAGCTTGCGAGGCAACTTGAGGTAAATGGGTAACGCACAATACTTGTAAGCTATTACCAATACTACGTAGCTGCTGCCCTACAACCTCAGCCGTACCACCACCGATACCTGCATCAACCTCATCAAAAATTAGCGCAGGTAGCGTCACTTGTTGTGCTGCTATCATTTGAATCGCTAAAGAGATACGTGATAATTCACCGCCTGAAGCTACTTTCACCAAAGGTTTCAATGGCTGACCAGGATTTGCACTCACCTCAAAATCAATTTGATCCAAACCATGCATCGACAGACCTCCTGTCTCTGCAAAGTTTACATTGACATTAAACACACCGCCTTGCATTCCTAATGCCTGCATTGCATCCGAAACTCCGCCGCTTAATTTTTTGGCTATTTTTTGTCGTTTATTACTAAGCTTCTTAGCCAGTTGAAAATACTTCTCCCGAAGCTTTTCACGCTTCCCCTCTAAAGCATCAAGATCATAGTCATCACCTGATAAAGATAACAGCTCTGCATTCAACGCATCCCATTTATTATATAAATTTTCAGCAGTCGTTTGATGTTTACGTGCTAAGTTATGAATATCAGAAATACGACTTTCAACCCAATCTAAACGCTCAGAATCAAGTTCCACGCTATCTTGATATTGACGTAATAAATCTGTCGCTTCTTGAATTTGGATTTGAGCACTTACAAGTAATTCATACGGTCCTTTAAATGCATCATCCAAAGATTGCTGTTGCTCAATATCCAGTAAAGTATGACTCAATTGTGAATATACCGACTGCTCATCATCATCATATAACTGCTGAATACTTTGGCTAGATATATCCATTAGCTGCCCCGCATTTGACAGCCGCAAATACTCTTTATCCAGCGCCCCTACTTCATTTTCTGCCAACTGCAACACATCTAACTCTTGGGTTTGAAAACGTAGCAGGTCTAATTTAGCCTGATGATCACTGTTTTGACTGCTGAGCGCATCAAACTTATCATTCAATTGTTTCCACGCCTGATAACTTTCTTTAACTTGCAGAAGTAAATCATCGTTACCCGCAAAATCATCCAGTAATTGACGTTGCTTTTCTTTCTTCATCAACGATTGATGTTCGTGCTGACCATGAATCTCAACCAACTGCTCGCCCAGTTGCCTCAACATTCCCAAATTAGAGGGAGAGCCATTTATCCATGCGCGTGATTTTCCTGCGGATGAAATCACCCGTCTTAAAATACACACATCATCAGCATCCAATGCCTGCTCTTGTAACCATGCCTTCGCAGTAGGGGTAGAACTCACATCAACTGATAATGTAATTTCAGCACTATCCGCACCATAGCGAACCACACCACTATCCGCACGATCACCCAACACCAAACCAATTGCATCCACTAAAATAGATTTACCTGCGCCCGTCTCACCCGTCAGCGCGGTCATTCCTGTTTGTAGCTCAAGATCTAAAGTTTCAATAATCGCAAAATCACGAATGTATATATGAGTTAGCATATAAGTTTATTTGTCCGTTATTTCAAAGGTTGTTGATGCCCACAGGCTTTCCCAAACTGCGCCTATTTCTCTTTCGGTATCATCACTGGCTTCGATCATATGTACCGCATTTAACAAAAAAATACCATGCTGATCAGTTGGAATCGTCACAACGCCATGCTTATCTGTCATTAAATGCTTTTGTATCAATGTATCTTGCTGTCGTATAAATAAAGTTACCGTAGTATTGGGGAAGGCTTTTCCCTCCCACAGTAGACGTGCTTGTAGATTATCTTTATCTGTATAAGGGTTCTTTTCCAACACCCACTCAAAGGGCAATCCTAATTCAATATCCTCACCCCTCCCACGACCTACAGCAATGAGTGTTTTGGCGTAACGATGAAAAACTTCTTTAAAACCTTTTTCTGGTAGCTTACGCTTTTTATGTGCTGCAAGTACCCAATCAAGCCCTTCATTCTTTAGGAAAGCAGTAAATTTTTCAGCTTTGTTATAAGTCAGCAGATTTGCATTTGAAATATAAGAAACAATTTTCAAACCTTCTCTTTCTGACTTTTTTCGCAAGGCAGGTATATCACCTAATCGAGATTTTATTGCGTGGGTTGTAGCTGCTTTATCAATAAATTCAGTCAGCTGAAATTTTATAAAATCACTAGGGTTATAGATTTGCGGTTCACCCTTAAAATTCTGCCCTACTTTAAGGTTTACAGCTAAATCTTGCTGTAACTCTCTTTGATAATCCACAGGCTCCAGCCAAAACTCATGCGCCATTACAGAAGTACTGTTAAGCAGTATCATCAAAAATAATATCAATGATAATTTGTGATCACCCATATTGTTCGACATAATGCTGATGTCCCCCTGTTTACAACGACCTAACTCTCTTAAATAGCGATAATTGTATGAGCAATAAACCAAGCACCCTTTTTTTAACACTCATCACGCTATTTTTATCTCTATATAACAACGCTCAAGCACATGAAATACGCCCCGCTATTGTTAATATCACACTGGAAGATGAGCAATATTACCGCATTAACATACAACTCAATGTAGAAGCATTAATCGCCCAAATAAACCCACAACATCAAGACACTAATGAAGCTGAAAATACAAACTATTACGACACATTACGCTTATTAAGTAGCAAAAATTTAGCACGGAAATTCAAACTATTTGAAAATACGCTACTGCAAGATATAAGCTTACAAGCGAATGATGAAACACTCACACTTAAAGTCGTAGAGCTAAAAATCCCTGATATTGGCGATACTGATCTTGCCCGCAATAGTAGCATTATTCTAGCAGGACAACTTCCCCCAAATACCCAGAATATAAAATGGCATTGGAATAAAAAATTTGGTGCAAATGTAGTGCGTGTTAACTCGCCCAACAACCCCGACCTTTATACTACCTATCTACAAAATGGAAAATCTAGCAATACGATTGTAATTGCTAACAACAGCACAAAGTCACAATCTATTTTTGAAATTTTCAGCAACTACCTCACCATTGGCTTTCAACACATTTTACCCAAAGGTTTAGATCATATTCTCTTTGTTATTGGTTTATTTTTATTAAGTATAAAAATGCGTCCTTTGCTTCTACAAATTACTAGTTTTACCCTTGCCCATAGCATTACTCTAGCACTTGGTATGATGGGTGTTATCCAAATCCCTGCCAATATAGTTGAGCCTTTAATTGCTGCTTCCATCGTTTACGTCTGTATCGAAAACATCTACTCCGACAAGCTCAATATCTGGCGACCCTTTATCGTTTTTTGCTTTGGATTACTGCACGGCTTAGGATTTTCCAGCGTGCTTGCAGAGATAGGCTTATCACCACAACATTTTGTCACAGGTTTGATTGCGTTTAATGTTGGCATTGAGTTGGGGCAAATCACTATTATTGGATTGTGCTTTTTAGCTATTGGATTATGGTTCCGACACAAGCCATGGTATCGCAGCCGTATTAGCGTACCTGCCTCAGCAGTTATCGCGATTATTGGGACTTATTGGTTTATTGAAAGAACAGTTTTAGCATAAAAACTTAACTTGAGATGCCATATTTTGACGACCAGAACCACTAGAATGGGTAATCAGGTAAGAGAAGCTGTGACAGTATTATTTTGACCTACCACTTTTCAAGATACCGAAATAGTTCCTTGTAGGTTGATATTAGGCTTCGCCTCCTAGCATCCCACTGGGAACATAGAGTAGCTGGTGCTCTGCATTTAACCGCACTGTGAATATTACAGCACACGAACTATGCCAATTTATGTATAAATCAGATAGTACATAACACCCGTTAGATAATACTCACACAAACTACTTTCAAGTAATCAGGCATCCTCAGCTCTAAGTAATTTTGCTGAAACAATCCACCCTGAAATAACCTCCTTTACTGGCGTTTCTTTTACACGCTGCTGTGCTGTGTTAACACTCTCTATTTTACCCGTTAATTTATTTTCATCCTGAATAGAAAGCTCCTTTACTGAACTTATTCCAGAGCAAAATAACAAATCAGCCAGTTGCCCATCGACACCATCAACTCTTATCAAGTCAGCCATTTGACACCAAGATTTTACTATTTTTTCATTAAGTGTCATCACTTCAGCTATATTCTTTGCATAGTTAGTATTAGCACATTTATTTAATAGCTTTGTCGTAGTATGAATTCCCATTGCACGTAAACGCTTACCATAGCCTTTACCAATGCCATCTATCTCTTCTATATCACAATCATTTTTTTTAGCATTTTTCTGCTGGGTATTATCTTCGCTAGACACAGCAATGGCTGTTGGTGCTTTTACTTCAAGCTTAGATTCTTTTTGAATAGATTCTAGATCATCCGCTAATAAAGGCGACAGTGTCGTCGCATAAATAATCCATTCCGCCACTGTTTCAGCCTCAGGAGCTGTCTTAACCCGATGCTCTTTTTCATTCAGCAAAAACATTTTTTTACTGAGTGGCTTGGCAGTCTGTTTAGCAAGAGACTGAACAGAGTGTATACCCGAAAACTCTAGCAGCTCTGCATATTGCCCATCGACTCCACGCACTCGAAGTAAATCGCTCATACTCATCCAAGAACGAACAAGCCAGTTTTTTTGCTTTAGTTGGGTTGCAATATCATCAATATTAGCAACGGATACAGCCTTGTCTAATAAATGGCTAGTTTTACTAATATCAAGCTTTCTTAGTTTAGCTCCATAGCTTTTACCAATACCTTCTATTGTCTCTATATCATAATCAATCGCTTGATTCGGTGTTATTACACTCTTCTTTGTTGTCGAAACAAAGCTTTGTGGCTTCACGATAGCCTTTGACACAGACTTAATGACAACTTTTTTTATGGGAATATTTTTCCCTTCACTCTCAATTTCAAGTGATTTTCTTTCAGCCTCACTACTTTTCAACCTATCTTGCTGCTCACTTAAATTATTCTTTAAATCTTTAATCTCAGCTTTTTTTAATGACAAATGATCTTTTAATTGTAAAACCTCTTTGTCACAAATAGATTTTTCTTTACTTTTTTGAGCTACTTTCGACTCATTATCAGATAGGCTACTACGAATAAATTGAGCATTATCTTCGCTCTCCTGCAACTTTAGTGCTAGATCAGCAAATTTATCATTTGCCTCTTTTTCTTTGTTTGCGACTAGCTCCTCAGTCACTTTTAACTTCGATTCAGTATCAAGTAACTCTACTCGATAAGCATTTGATTGTGACTCTAAACGCGACAGCTTGCCAAGCATGCTTTGGCTGCTTTTTTCATACTCATCTATTAGTATTTTTATTTCAGCTACTTGTGACTCAACAGTAGCTAACTCTTGTTCTTTATCACTTAAAGAAACTTTTACTTCATTTATTTTTTCATCTTTAAGTGCTAATTGAGAAATAAACTCTGATGTCTTTTTCTCATAATCAACATTCATTTTATCTGATAGTGATAAAGCCTTTACTAATTTAGCCTCTTTTTCTGATTGTAGCTGATTACTTGTTTTTTGTTCTTCTAATGAGGCTTGCAAGGACTCCGTCTCATGGCTTTGTACGACAAGTTCTTCTTTAGCAACATTCAAAGCCTCTGCAAGTTTTTCCAGTTCAGTATTTTTAAGTGTTATTTTTTCATTAAAATCATGACTACTTTTCTCTACACTTAACTTAAGTGCTGCTGAATTTTTAATCTGATCATCTAATGAATGTTGGCACTGCTTGGCTTCTTCTTTGTATATCGCAGATTGTTTACTAAGTTGCTCAAGCTCTTTTTTTGACGTATTAAAAGTATTTTTAAGTGCTTCAATTTCCATATTTAACGCAAGCTCTATTTCTTTCTGAGCTTTTTTATTACGATCAGAATCGGTGTTTAGCTGTGTTAATTTCCCTTGATATTCAAGGCTCAAGCTCTCAGCAGTAGATAATGATTTTTTTAGCTTCTTATTTTTCTTAGATAGGCTATTACTCCCTTCTTCATGCGCCTCTAGTAGTGCTTGTAAAGTCTCAAGTTGATCGTAGTTTGACATTGATTCTTCTTGAGTCTTCTGCAATTCCAGCACTAATTTTTCTACTTCTTCATTTTTAACGACTAACGTTTGCTCTGACTTTAGTTTTAGTGCTTTCGATTTTGATATTTGAAGGTCTAATAAACCCTGAGTTTTTATTGCTTTTTCTTCATGAGCCGATGACGCCCCAATAATCGAACCTATTCGTTCCGAACTATCATTAGAGGTGTTTTTCAGCTCGCGTATATCTACATCACGCTGTTGAAGCTCTAATTTAAGGGCTGATAAGCTTTGTTCTGCCTCATCTAATTTATCCTTATTTTCTTTTAAAACATTACTCGCAAGGTTGGCGCCATTCTCCATCGCAGTCAAACGACTCATCAAGCTTTTTCGTTCATTATTAAATCTTTTACTATCTTGAGCTTTTGATGCAAGCAGTTTTTTTTCATTTTCAAGCAGTAAATAACGCTGCTCCCAATCACCGCTTATTTTAGCCAGTTTATTTTTACAACCACCACGCAGAAACCACCCTACAAGACTACCCAATAATAATGCTAGTAGTAAGCACAACCACAATTGTGAAACAAGATAACTCATTATTTTACTCCTTCTACGGTAAATTCAATTCTACGGTTAAGCGCCCGCCCTTTAGATGTCTTATTTGTAGCTACAGGTTTCTCTTCCCCATACCCTTTCGCTTTTAAATTACCTTTATTAATACCTTTTTTCTGTAAATAATTAACAATTACTTTGGCGCGTTTTTCACTTAATATTTTATTGTTCTTTTCTGAGCCTTTTGAGTCGGTATGCCCAGCAACAACGATCATTTGCTTCGAGCAACCCTTAGCCGTACTAGCCAAGCTATCCAGTAATTTAAAGCTACTTTTAGCTACTTCGGCTTTACCCGTTTTAAAGTGAATCTTATTTTTAGAAAGCAAGCTTTTAAACTCTTGTTGGCAGTTTTTAGCAGCTTGAGTATTTTCAGGTGATAGGTCTGGGACGTTATCATCTTTAGATATCAAACTAATGTTCAAGCTTCCAAGGTAGTTTTTAGGCAAATTTTCTTCTAGTGACTCACCTATTTCCTGACGTATTACCTCTGTTTTAGCTAAGCCAGATAATTGTAACTGCTGACCTAAAACTTCCAGCTGAGCATTTTTCATTAAAGGAAAAACTTCAAAAACACTTGTAAAAAGCCTCTCCCAATTAGCAGGAGCTTTTGTTTTAATTGTTAAATCATCTGTTACGTGAGGTTTACCGTAACGACTATTAGCAAGGCTCAAAAGGTTATTTTTTGCTTGAAGACTAGGAACAGAGCCACTTAAGATAATAGACTTATCATCCTTGAGTTTTATAAGCATAGAATAAGGTTCTATATAAGCAGGCTTAGGGGGAGCTTGCTCTTTTGCAACTTCGATTAAGTTATTGATTTTATGATAGCCGTCAACTGCTGCTACACGCTCAGCCTTAGCTTTTAATACATCAGAAGCTACAACACCCCTTAATGTAAGATCTAAACCATCAGCACCAACCTGCACCGATGACAGGCTATTCCTCATGAGAGAGTCTTCTGCTTTACTTTTAATATCTGCTTCTATTTTCTGTGCTGAAAATATATAAATGCAGAAATAGGCTAGTGATAAAAATAACAAAAGACCTACCAGCAAAACCAATAATTTTTTCATAGTAGACACACCAAGCTCGCGGTAATAGTGACACTTTACATAAACCCCGCGAGGATGTGAGAGGTATTTTTATGAAAGGATTAATTATCATTATAAAAGGAATCAATCATCATGTTTTGAACAAAAATCACTCTTTCAGAGTACCTCTACGCATCCCAACTTTAAATTATTGCTTGGAAGTTCCTAGTCAAATAGAAGCTGATAGCTTTGCTCCGAAAACCCTACTATCACCTTATCTGACATCTCTAACACTGGTCTTTTAATAATAGTTGGCTGATCTTCCATCACTACTAAAGCTAGTAGTTTATTGATATTTTCTTTAGTTTCATCAGGTAGGTTACGCCATGTGGTACTGCGTTTATTAATGAGCTTTTCCCAACCTAATTCGGCTACCCACGCACGTAATTGAATGTTATTTATACCATCCTCACGGAAATCATGAAATTGATAGTCAATATTATGTGCCTCTAAATATTTTTTGGCTTTTTTTACAGTGTCACAGTTTTTTATGCCATACATAATGATCATTTTACTTACCCTTTTGTACCGATGCTTAATCGGTCATTTTCATTGTAATCTTTAATACAAAGGACTTGTTGCAAACCTGCCTTTTGCATCAGCTTAGGAACAGCTTCACCTTGATCATAGCCATGCTCAATTAATATCCAGGTCGTATCTTGCATATAAGTAAGTGCCATTTGCAAAATCAACCGTATATCATTCAAACCTGTTTTTCCTGATGATAGTGCTTGTAATGGCTCATAACGTATACCTTGTGATAAATGTGGGTCGTCAGCAGGAATATAGGGGGGATTAGAAACGATAAGATCAAAGCTTTGCGCTTCAATATTTTCAAACCAGCTAGAATGAATAAAATTAACATTCTTAATATGATTTAGTTGTGCATTCTCTTTGGCGACCGCCAAGGCTTTTTTGGAATAATCACTAGCGATAACAAGCGCATCTGGTCGCTCTTGCGCTAAAGCTAATGCAATTGCACCAGAGCCAGTGCCTAAATCGAGAATAGTTGGAGATTTAAGTTTTGAAATTTTTTCTAGTGCCACTTCAACCAGAAGTTCGGTCTCAGACCTAGGAATCAGTACATCTTCAGTCACTTTTAAATCCAACGACCAAAAACCTTGATTTCCAAGCAAATAAGCAACGGGGTAATCAGTTAAACGCCGCTTAATTAGCTGCGTAAAACGCTGTGACGTAACATCATCAATTTTTTTATCACTCCAAGCGTATAAATAGCTACGGTTTTTACCCAAACAATGTGCTAGTAGCAACTCTGCATCCAGCTTGGCGCTATCAGAAGTTGGCAATAATTGCTCTATTGCCGCCTCTAACAACGTTTTGATTGAATTAATCTTCACTCAATGCGGCAAGTTGATCTGCCTGATATTCATTAATTAATGGCTCAATAATTTGGTCCATATTACCTGAGATCACTTCATCTAACTTATAGAGGGTGAGATTGATACGATGATCACTGACTCGTCCCTGAGGAAAGTTATAAGTTCTAATTCGCTCCGAGCGGTCACCACTACCCACTAAACTTTTACGTGTTTCTGCTTGTTCGTTGTGCTGTTTTTGACGCTCTGCATCCATAATTCGAGCTTGCAAGACAGACATTGCCTGAGCTTTATTTTTATGTTGTGAGCGTTGATCCTGGCACTCTACAACGGTTCCTGTGGGGATATGCGTAAGACGCACCGCAGAGTCAGTTTTATTCACGTGCTGACCACCCGCACCTGATGCCCGAAAAGTATCAACTCTTAGATCAGAGGATTTAATTTCAGGCGCTTCAACTGCATCAATTTCGGGCATAATCGCAACGGTTGCTGCCGAGGTATGCACACGCCCTTGAGATTCTGTTTCTGGCACCCGTTGTACACGATGCACACCTGATTCAAACTTTAGTTTCGCATAAACATCTGTTCCCACAACACGACCGATAATTTCTTTAAAACCACCATGTTCACCTTCATTTTGGCTAACCACTTCCACTTTCCAGCCTTTGGTTTCTGCATAACGTGTGTACATGCGAAACAAATCTCCCGCAAAAATTGCGGCTTCATCACCGCCTGTTCCTGCACGAACTTCGATAAAGGTATTACTGCCATCATTAGGGTCTTTAGGTAGTAGTAATTTTTGCAGATTTAACTCATAGACTTCTAGTTTTCCCTTAGTATCTTGAACTTCTTCTTGTGCCATTTCCTTCATTTCAGGGTCATCAAGCATCTCCTCAGCAGTTTCTTTATCCTCAAGTGTTTGCTGGTATTTTTGATACTCATTAACGATAGGCTCTAGCTGACTATATTCAACCGATAATTTACGAAACTGCTGTTGATCATTGATTACATCTGGCTCAGAAAGTAATGCCGCAATTTCAGCATAGCGCTCACCAAATAATTCAAGTTTTTGTTGTATAGAAGGTTTCACATTTATCCTTTTTATCGTTTGTATCTATTTGTAGTTTTTTGATGGTTATTTAATAACACCCGAAACTAGCCAAAAAGTTTCAGGTGTTATTGAACCCTTAGGACTCAGGATTAAATAACTAACGAAACTTAACGTGCTTTTTTGTCCCAGCTTAAATAATCTAAAATCGTTGCGTAGAATGACTATGCGCCTC
>DQSN01000221.1 GCA_015663245.1 Leucothrix mucor | reverse complement strand
TCGAAAATTAACGATTCGATCGATTATCCAAGCAGTTGAAATGCTCCAGAGTAGTCACGAAATATGCTCTGAATATGATAAGTTACCACTGATTAAGCAAGCTCTAGATAATCATTTGAAGGGTGAGGCTGATTTTCAGTGCCAGAATTGTGGTTATAAAATGCAGGATTATATGTGGCGCTGCCCAGCTTGCTATCAGTGGGATAAAGTGTCCCATGCTTGATGTGATGGAGTGGGACTAATCTTATAGAAACAAGGAATTATGATGTCGAATAAATTAATCATTGCATTGGACTTTTCCTCCGCAGATGAAGCGTTGAAGTTTGTGGGTCGCTTATCTCCTGAGGACTGTAAGCTAAAAGTTGGTTTCGAGCTTTTTGTAAGTGCGGGGCCTGAGATGGTTCGTAAGTTAATAAATAAGGGCTTTGATGTCTTTTTAGATTTAAAATTTCATGATATTCCTAATACCGTTGCCTCGGTTTGTAGGGCGGCCGCAAAACTAGATGTTTGGATGATGAACGTACATGCATCTGGTGGCTCTGAAATGATGTTGGCTGCTAGCAATGCATTAAATGATTTTGTAACTCCACCCAAGCTGATAGCCGTGTCGGTATTAACTTCTATGAGTGACCTGCAATTGCAAGAAACGGGTGTTAATGCGGTCGCTAAAGATCAGGTGAAACATCTTGCAAGTTTGGCTAAAAATGCTGGGTTGGATGGAATGGTTTGCTCTGCTCAAGAGGCATCTTTATTACGAGAACACTTGGGTGGTGATTTTTTATTGGTGACGCCAGGTATTCGTCCACAGGGTGCAGATATTGGAGACCAGTCTCGTGTGATGACGCCCGCAGATGCAATTAGAGCAGGGGTAGACTATATTGTTGTGGGCAGACCTATTACTCAGTCATTGAATCCCTTGGACACTATTCAGCAGATCAATGATGAGATGAAATCTGCTCTTATTTAAGGGTGATTTTATCTCAGCTTGAATTTAATCGATTTAATTAGGGCTTCCTTACTTCATTATGCAAAGAAATTATTAAGAAAGGGTAGCCCTATCGTGGCTAAACCCAGCACTGCCGCATACCCAATAACATCAGTAATTGTTGTTAGAAGCACGCCGCCTGCTAAAGCGGGGTCAATATTAAATCGGCGCAAGAACAGGGGGAGTGCAACGCCTGCGAGGGGAGCAATCAATAAATTTATTAACATTGCAATTGCAATAATAATGCCGATACTTATATTGTTGAAGGCAAATGCTGAAATAAGGAAAACAATAAATGCCCATAGCAAGCCATTAATTAATCCAAGTATCAGCTCTTTATTAAGTAATGATATAGCATTGCTTTTAACCAGTTGCCCAACAGCTATCCCTCTAATTGCTAAGGTGAGTGTTTGACTGCCAGCTATGCCGCCCATGCTAGGAACAATGCCCATCAAAACAGCTAAGGCGACGGCTGATTCTATCGTTTCCGTAAACTGGCTGACGACCCATGCGGCAAGAAATGCGGTCGCTAAATTTGTGCCTAGCCATAATGCTCTGCGTTTAACGCTGGGGAGAACGGGGGCAAATAGATCGTCTTCTTCGTGTAATCCCGCCATACTCATGACGGAATGCTCTGCTTCATCGCGTATGACATCGACGACATCATCAATGGTTATTCTACCTAGAAATTTCCTATCTTCATTGATAACAGGTGCTGAGATTAAATCACGATCTTCAAAAAGGGCCGCTACATCATGGCTGGATGTAGTTGCTAAAATAGCTTCACGTTTGGAGCTCATTCTCTGTGCAACCGAATCTTCAGGTTGGCTTGTTAAGAGTTTGGATAGTGCTAATACACCTAAATAACGATCATAACTATCCACAACAACTAAGCTGTCGGTATGTGAGGGAAGATTTTCTTGCATGCGTAAATAACGTAGAACTACTTCTATTGTGACATCTGAGCGAATAGTGACTGCTTGAGTGTCCATCATGCCGCCCGCAGTATCTTCATCATAGCCAAGAACCGCTTCAACTCGCTCTCTTTCCTGTCGGCTCATGCCTTCAAGAGTTTCGTTAATGACTGTGTTTGGCAAGCTTTGTAAAAAATCAGCCATATCATCGGCATCAAGGTCTTT
This sequence comes from Leucothrix mucor, assembly GCA_015663245.1. Classification (GTDB taxonomy): domain Bacteria; phylum Pseudomonadota; class Gammaproteobacteria; order Thiotrichales; family Thiotrichaceae; genus JAGLBW01. Next base: position 18,848 of record DQSN01000221.1, on the reverse strand, counting down.
AACAGCTTCGATGACCTCGTCCGTATCCATTTCTTCAACAAGGCTTGAACGAACATCTTCACCTAACTCAACAAGAACTAACCCTTCATTTTCTTTGTTGATTAATTCCCAAGCTATTTTCCTTTGCTGGAGTGGTGATGACTCAAGTAGGTGGGCTATTTCTGCGGGGTGCAAAGCATTTAACATGCGTTGCACACGTATCAAGGAGCCACTTTCAATTGCCGTTGTTAAGGTGGCAATAAGTTCAGCTTTATTTCTATTGATTGGAGTGTTCATAGGCTGATACGAAGGTATTTTAAGTTAGCAAGAGGTCTGCTTTTGAGATAATGCAGCTATTCCTATGAATATATTTTATATAGAGGTTAGCGTAAGAGAGTAATTATTCTACTCGCTTCATAAGGAAATAGTGATGGTTGTTTTTTCACTAAATTATAATAGACTTAACCAGAGTTTTGGTGATTAATTGAGAGCAATTTCCCTCTAAAAAACTTGTCCGAGAATAGGGTAAAGCTACTTCAAATCTAGCGAATAGCACTTTTTTTGTTTAAATTTATCAAAGGGGATGCCATTCCCTTGTATAAAAAAAACAGGATATCATCAGTCGAATTTTTGTTATGCCACTATTTCTGAGGTGAGGGTTTTTAGTTGTTAGAAATTTTTTGTAGCTCTCGGTGGCTAACAATAATAGCACTCCTCTCTTGTTGTTGAAAATGTTCGGCGAGTTTTTCAATAAGGTAAACAGAACGATGATGTCCGCCCGTACAGCCAATAGAAATGGTTAAGTAAGCTCGTTGATTTTCAATGAAGTGTGGAATCCACTTTTGAAGCAAGTCAATAAGGTTATTTTTCATATCTTGTACAAGTGGTTGTTGATCTAGCCAAGTTTCAACAATATTTTCTTTACCGCTGTGCTGACGTAATGAAGGTTCCCAATAAGGGTTGGGTAGACAGCGTACATCAAATAAAAAATCCGAATCACTAGGTGTTCCATATTTGAATCCAAAGGACTGAAATATGAGTGATAGTTGAAAATCGGCAAGAATACAAATCCGATCTTTTATTAGTGTAGCAAGCTCATAAATACTTATGTGGCTGGTATCTATCTGTAAGTCAGATATTTCTCGTATAGGCGTTAAAAGATCACCTTCTTGTACAATGGATTGTTGTAAGGTCTGTTTTGGAGTGGTTAATGGGTGGCGTCGTCGAGTTTCATCGTAACGCTTTAAAATAATATCTTTATTAGCATGAAGATAGATAATATCTATTTTGTATTTTTTTCTTAGTTGCTGAGCAAACATTGGAAAGCTATTAATGCATTCAGTTCCACACCTTACATCGATACCAATGGCTATTTTATGTTGTTTTAATATACGCTCTGTTTTAAATAAAGATTCTAATAGTTCGATAGGAAGATTGTCGACACAATAATACTCTTGATCTTCTAGTGTGTGTAATGCTTGAGATTTTCCTGCTCCCGATAGCCCTGTAACAATGACAATATGCATTTTTTTCTGCCTATATTTTAGAAGAATTTATATTGAGTCTGTGAATGCTTAATCAGAGGTTCCTTAGTGAATAAAGCACAAATAGAATGTAGTTACGTATAATATAGGTGTATTGGACTTGATTTGGGTGGGGAAAGTAATAGCGACGGCAAATATCTGACGAAGTGACTAGTAGTCTGGGGTGGAGTGTTTTTCTGCCAGTCCAAAGTATCGTAGTGCTACTTTGGACTGTGGGGCTATTTATTCTGTAACAAGGTTACGATGAGACCCTTCGCGATTATGATGGTCTTTTATCTTTTCTTTATGTTTAAGTAACTGACGATCAAGTTTGTCAGTTAATGCATCAATCGCAGCATACATGTCATTAGAGCTTGCATCAGCAAATATATGATTGCCACTAACGTGTAGAGTGGCTTCAGCTTTATGCTCTAGTTTTTGTACTTCAAGTATGACTTCAATATTTAATACCTGGTCAAAATGGCGACTAATACGGCTAAATTTTTCATTTACATAATCATGGATAGCCGTTGTAACTTCTATATGTCGACCAGTAATATTTAATTGCATAGTTATCTCCTTATAGGTTGATAATTGAATTTAGTTATTTTAAGAGGACTTTAACTAAATTTACCAAGTTGCCACTGCTGGAGTGTGTGCTTGTATTAAACAAGCATTTTTCTTTCATGAGATGAAGAAATACTCATGGCTTCTCGGTATTTCGCGACAGTACGTCGCGCGACATTGATGCCCTGTTCTTTTAACAGAGTCGTCAATTTGTTATCACTTAGTGGCTTTTTAGGGTTTTCTGAAGTGATTAATTTTCTAATCATTGCCTGAATGGCAGTTGCGGAACATGCTCCTCCAGTAGTTGTGCTGACATGGCTGGAAAAGAAATATTTGAATTCATACACGCCGCGGGGAGTATGCATATATTTTTGGGTAGTAACACGCGATATTGTAGACTCGTGCAGCTCTAACTCTTCGGCTAGATCTTTCAGAATCATAGGCTTCATGGCTTCTTCGCCATAGCGCAAAAAAGCTGCTTGTTTTTTTATAATGGCATTAGCTACGTTCAATATTGTGTTATTCCTATTATCGATACTTTTTATAAACCAGCGTGCTTGTTGTATATTGTTTTTTAAATAATCTTTATCAGCTTTGTTAGAAATACTTGTAATCATATTAGAGTAATAATGATTAATTTGTAATTCTGGTAGCGTTTCTTGGTTAAGTGAAACGACCCATTGCCCTTTTATTTTATGTATGTAGACATCTGGCGTAATATAATCAGTTTTTGGGTTGATATAAATATCACCAGGTCGAGGGTTAAGGGATCGTATCAAAACCATTAAGCTTTCAAATTGATCTGTGTTTAATTTTAACTCTCTCTTTATACTTATATAGTCGCGTTTTTCGATCAAGTCCAGATGTTTTTTTAATAAGTCTTGTGCTTTAGTGAGTAATAAGTGTTCGCTATGGTGGTGCTTTAGTTGTAATAATAGGGCTTCAGATAAGCTTCTAGCACCTATGCCGACAGGGTCTAAATTTTGGATATATTGTAAGATTGCATCTACTTCATCTTTATCTATAAGGAGTTTCTCCTCTAAAGACAGAAATATTTGTTCGGTGGGCTCTGTTAAAAAGCCATTGGGGTCAATATAAGAGATTATGACATTTGCAATCTCTTTGTCTATTGCGCTAAGTTGACTAAGGTCGACTTGATCTTGTAAGTGGCTGCGTAGTGTTTCGGGCGTTGAATGAAGGGTATCAATAAGTTCGGAAGCACTGATTTCTGAGCTACCTGTATTGCTAGTTTTCCATGCAGGGTCGTAAATTTCATCCCAATCGGCATCTATATTTAACTCCTCTGGGATAACTGTATTCTCTTCTTGAGAGGAGGAGTCTGTTACTTGAGTGTCATTATTATTTTCACTTAGAGAGTCTTCAATACGCTCTAATAGTGGATTTGTCTCTATGTTTTCTTGGATTTCCTGTTGTAACTCAATAGAAGATAACTGCAATAAGCGTATAGCTTGTTGCAGTTGTGGAGTCATGGATAGACTCTGGCCTATTTTTACACTAAGTCCTTGTTTTAGCATGTTTTATAATTATACTTTGCTTTGTTTGTGGAGGAGGTAAAAGTTTTTCTTATAGAGCCATAATAGCATGCTGGAGCAAAGAGAAAGTAGAAATGCTGATTGATGGTATGAATTTTGCTAGGTTGTTTTTTTATACAATGTAGGATGAAATTTTCGTAGTAAAAAAAGGTTGGAATGTAGAAGCTATTTACTTGTTTCAGAAGATAATTATGTACTTAGAGCTTAAAGTCTTTGCCTAAATAAATTTCTCTTACTTGATCATTTTGTAAAACTTCATCGGGGGAACCTTCGGTGAGAATAGAACCATTTCCAAGAATATAGGCACGATCACAAATTTTGAGTGTTTCGCGTACATTGTGATCAGTAATTAAAACACCAATACCTCGCTCTTTGAGGTGGGTGACAATTTTTTGAATTTCTATCACTGAAATTGGATCTACACCTGCAAATGGTTCGTCTAATAAAATAAAAGAAGGCTCTGTTGCAAGCGCTCGGGCAATTTCAACACGTCTTCTTTCTCCGCCAGATAAGCTGATGCCTAGGCTGTCACGAATGTGTACAATTTGAAATTCCTCTAATAAACTTTCTAACTTATTTCTACGCCCTTGGCGATCTAAGTCTTTACGTGTTTCGAGAATGGCATAAATATTATCCGCAACAGAAAGCTTACGAAAAATACTGGCTTCTTGGGCAAGATAACCAATACCATGACGAGCACGTAAATGCATGGGTAAATCGGTAATATCCTCTTCATCGAGAAGAATATGACCTTTATCACAAGCAACCAAGCCAACTATCATATAAAAACAGGTGGTTTTTCCAGCACCATTAGGGCCAAGTAAGCCTACAACTTCTGAGCTACTAACATGCAGAGAGGCATCGCTGATGATAGTGCGCTTTTTATAGCTTTTATTAAGATTTTTTGCGTAAAGAGTTGTCAATTGACTTGCCTAAACTATTTGGTTTTATTGCTTGGGTAAAAGATAGCACGAACACGGCTTTTATTGTTTTTTTCATTGCCTGCTTTTAAAGCGCCTGTCAGTGTGGAGTATTCGATATGCTGACTACTAAATTTATCATTATTTTGTGTTAACTCTGCACCGCCATCAAGTATAAGGCGCTTATCTTCGACTAAATAACGCATTTTTTTAGCTTTTCCTTTTGCGAGTTTTCCGTCATCCATACGTTGCTCAAAGGTAAGGGGCGAGCCAGTGGCAATAATACTAATCACTTTATTATTAGGAGCATTGATTTCTATATGTGCTGCACGGATTTTTAGAGTGCCTTGAGAGATGGAGACATTGCCATGATAAATTGCTTTACCAGCAGATTTATTAAAAGTAACTGAGTTAGCATCAATTAATAAGGGCTTGGATGCATCATTTTTTAATGCCCATCCCAGTGTTGGTAATAGTAGCAAGGTAGACAAAGCTACGATGTTACGGACTAGGATCAAATTTTGCGTGTACATTTGAAAGTATCCTTAATTCTTGTTGGTCTAGTTTGCTGTGTAAACCTGTGCCTGTAAGCAAGCCGTCTTTTGTGATAAGTGTAATGCTGGTATCTGTAAAAAGTTCTCGTTTTACAGGGTCAAATGATAATTCATTAGTTTTAAGAGTAAAGTCTGCATCCACTAGTTTGTCAAACTTCGGGTTGCTTGAATGAGTTTCTGTTTTTTTGATTAAAACTGATCCAGAGAGTTCAATGTTACCTTGGGATTTTTCTTGAGATGCTTTTTTTGCCTCTATAAACAAGATCTTTCCGTCACTATCAAGTATTTGGATAATGGGCTGAAAAATCTTACTCCCCCCAGTGGCATTTTTATGAGTTAGGTGTTGACCTTGCATGTAGTACTTTATTTCTCCAGTACTGGCGGTTTGTAATAGGGAAAAGTCACTTAGGTAATAATCTATTTGTTTTTCATTGTCTTCGGAAGCTAGTTCTTTGTAAGAAATCCAAAAATTATTAACCCATATTGAGGAAATAGCAATTGCGATTGAAATAATGAGAAGTAGAAGCCCTTTACGATTCATTTGGTAGATGTACTTTTAGGTTTAGTTATTAATAGGAGGTGTGTCATTCTTGGTCAATTTCCTAGGCTACTATTTAAGGTAGCTCTCTAGTAATACCTCTAGTTTACCCTGTGCTTCGAGTAACATTTCACAAATTTCACGAACCGCTCCGTGTCCTCCTTTTTGCTGAGATACCCAGTCAGCATGCCTGATAACAAACCAATGAGCATCTTGTACTGCAATGGCTAACCCCACCCTTGTCATTACAGGTAGGTCGATAATGTCATCACCGACATAAGCAACTTGTTGTGGGGATAAATTGGTTTTCTCTAGTAAGTCTTTGTAGGCAATTCGTTTGTCGCTATAGCCTTGGTAGATCATATTAGGTGATAAATTTAGGTTTTCAGCGCGATGTTGAACCAGCTTTGATTTTCGACCTGTGATGATAGCAACATCAATATTGGCTTTCTGCAGCATGCGTAAGCCATGACCATCTTTGGCGTTAAAGGCTTTGTATTCCTCTCCATTATTATCATAGAAAAGTGAGCCATCTGTGAGAACACCGTCAACATCAAAAATAATAAGTTTTATATGTTTGGCTATATCGGGTGCTTTTTTTATTACTAAAGGTGTCATTATCGTTTTATTTTAAGTGAGTTTAAATAATTCCTGATTTCAATAAGTCATGCATATGTAAAATACCAACGGCATTACCATCTTTATCAACAATCGGCAAAACAGTTATTTGCTTATCTTGCATAATATTTAATGCACTAACGGCTAAATCACTTACCTGTGCGGTATAGCAGTTCATAGATGCCATTTCACCAATAGAGGTGGCTGACATATCAGTACCACTCTCAAAAGCCCTGCGTAAGTCACCATCTGTGAAAATGCCACACAATTTGTTGTTTTTATCAGCAATCAGTGTGGTGCCTAAATTTTTCCCAGTCATTTCTATAATTGCTTTTTTTAATGTTGTTTCAGGTGAGACTAAAGGAATGTTAGCTTGATCATGCATGATATCTTTGACATGAACCAGTAGACGCTTTCCAAGTCGTCCACCAGGATGTGAGCGGGCAAAGTCTTCTGGCGTAAAGTCGCGAGCTTCTAGTAGAGCAACGGCTAAAGCATCCCCCATGACTAGAGTAACTGTAGTGCTGGATGTTGGTGCTAGGTCAAGAGGGCAAGCTTCCTTCTCGACACCAATATCTAAATGTACATCTGCAAGTCTTGCTAAATCAGAATCTACACTTCCTGTCATGGCGATTACTTTAGTGCCTTGGCGCTTAATGACGGCTGAAAGTGTTAATAATTCGCTGGTTGTTCCTGAGTTGGAGATTGCGATAACAACATCTTCTGCGGTAATCATACCCAGATCGCCGTGTAAGGCTTCGCTAGGATGGACAAAAAATGAGGGTGTGCCTGTACTGGCGAGTGTTGCCGCTATTTTATTGCTGATATGACCCGACTTTCCCATGCCTGTAATGACAATGCGTCCGCTGGAAGTTAAAATTGTCTTACAAGCCCGCTCAAAATTTTCATCAAGGCGATTGGCAAGTGCTTGTATAGCCTCAAGTTCGGCGGTGATAACTGCTTTAGCAGAATGTATAAATGTATTCTTTGAGGTCACGGATAAGCTACCTTTTATGCATTCATTGTTTGGTAGTAAAGCAAGCCTTCATAAGCAATAAATAAACTTAAAAAGATAGCGCCCTTCCAAAAGACAATTTTATAACGAGCATGAGTAAAACACCCAAAGCCAAAGACGATTAGTAGCACCGTAAGGGCAATCATTATTGGCATATCACGACTAAGAATAGAAGGAGCAACAGCGCTTGGTGATATTAAAGCGGGGATTGCTAATACGCCCAAAGTATTAAATAAGTTAGAACCCACGATGTTACCAATGGCAAGATCAATTTCCCCTTTTCTTACGCTACTGATGGAGGCGGCTAATTCAGGGAGGCTGGTTCCTATAGCAACAATAGTTAAACCAATCACTAAGTCACTAATGCCTAGCTGAGAGGCAATATTAGAGGCTCCCCATACCAGCATTTTAGAGCTAACCATTAATACAACTATGCCAATAATCATCCATAAGAGGGCTTTTTTGAAAGGCATTTCTGCGGGTAATTCTTCAATACTTTCTTCTAGTAATGGGTCGTGGCGGTTACTCACTTTTTTTGATGAATAAATCATCCCGCCAATCGCAGTAAAGAGACAAGCCAGTAGAATCATGCCATCAAGTTGGCTAAAATCACCATCATAAAGTAAAAACCAAGCAAGTAGTCCAGCGAAGAGTATTAAGGGAAGTTCTTTTTTTACGATATTTGAGTGGATTGGGAGTGTAACGATGAGAGCGGTGATACCAAGAACAAGGGTGATATTCGTAATGTTGGAGCCGATCGCGTTCCCTATACCAATATCGGGACTTCCTTGCAGTGCCGCGGTTGCTGCAACCAGCATTTCTGGAGCCGATGTGCCTAATCCAATAATCAACATGCCGATAATAAGAGGGGAGATACCCCAATGCTGGGCAAGACCTGCTGCGCCATCAACAAATTGATCTGCGCTCCAGATTAAAAGAATAAGACCTAAGATGACAGCAACAGTGAATAAAAGCATCTGAATATTTGACTTGTAAAAAAAAAAGGCAGTATACAGTATTTTTAATGAAAGGCTTTAGATACTTGTTCAGGAGAGGTTAAGCTGGGGAATGTTCCCGATGAGCCTTCTATACTCTGTATAATGTTGCTTTGTTTTGTGACTATTTATGACGCTTAAAGCTACTCTAGTATCTTGCTTGAAATTGGGTTTATTATTTTTTGTTCATTAAGCGGCTGCTTGTTTTTGTTTCGCAAGATAGAAAAGATAAACTCTAATTCTAATGTCCTTATAGGTTTTTCCCTATCATTGTATATGCTAGAATTCGCGCTGTTTTTGAAGAAATACAAACTTGGTTTTCAATCCTATATTATTTTAATTTCTAACACTTAAGGGATAGTCATACAAATGGTGCGATATATATTCGTTACAGGTGGCGTGGTTTCATCGCTAGGTAAAGGTATAGCAGCAGCGTCACTAGGATCAATTCTTGAAGAACGTGGCTTAAAAGTTACGATGATGAAGCTTGACCCTTATATTAATGTTGACCCTGGAACGATGAGTCCTTTTCAACATGGTGAAGTTTTTGTTACTGAAGATGGTGCAGAAACAGACTTAGATCTTGGACACTATGAGCGTTTTGTAGGTTTTACCGCTAGTAAATTAAACAACTTTACGAGCGGTCGCATTTATAGCAATGTCATTCGTAAAGAGCGCCAAGGGGATTATCTTGGTGCGACAGTTCAAGTTATTCCTCATATCACCGATGAAATAAAAGCTAGTATACGTGCTGCCGCAAAAGGTTTTGATATTGCGATGGTTGAAATTGGTGGAACGGTTGGGGATATTGAATCACTCCCCTTTATGGAAGCAATACGCCAAATGGGTGTGGAAGAGGGCGATAATGCACTCTTTATGCATTTAACACTTGTTCCCTATTTAGCTGCAGCAGGAGAATTGAAAACCAAGCCAACTCAGCACTCTGTTAAAGAACTACGCTCTATTGGCATTCAACCTGATATTTTATTATGTCGTAGTGACCGTGCTGTCCCTGATAAAGAGCGTAAAAAGATATCACTATTTACCAATGTACAAGAAGAAGCGGTTATCTCTGTTATAGATCTTGATAATATTTATAAAATACCACTTTGGTTACACTCGCAAAAACTAGATCAAATTGTTGCTAAGAAACTTAAATTAGAAAATCTGCCCGAAGCAGGTTTGTCGGGTTGGAAAGAAGTGATTAGTGTGATGGAATTCCCTAAGGCGGAGATTGTTGTCGCCATGGTCGGGAAATATATGGAGTTAACAGAATCTTATAAATCACTAAACGAAGCGTTAACCCATGCGGGCGTACAAACTTTATCAAAAGTAACCATTCGATATATTGATTCTGGAAAGCTAGAAACAGAAGGCACAGCTAAGCTGGAGGGGGTTGATGCTATTTTAGTGCCTGGTGGTTTTGGAATACGTGGTGTCGAAGGTAAAATCCTAGCAGTCAAATATGCACGAGAAAACAAAGTTCCTTACTTGGGTATTTGCTTAGGAATGCAGGTTGCCGTAATTGAGTTTGCACGCCACTGTGCAGGGTTGAGTGAAGCAAATAGTACTGAATTTCAGATAGATACCCCACAAGCAGTAATAGGTTTGATCACTGAGTGGAAGGATGAGTCTGGAGATGTTAAAAAACGTAGCAAATGCTCTGATATGGGTGGAACCATGCGTCTCGGAGGTCAGCAGTGTAAGTTACTTGAAGGCTCTCTAGCGCGTAAGACTTACGGGGCTGAAACAATTATTGAGCGCCACCGTCATCGCTATGAATTTAATAATAACTATCGCGATATTTTGTCGGAAAAAGGCTTAACTTTGTCGGGAGTATCTCTGGATGATACTTTGGTAGAAATGATTGAGCTTGAAGATCATCCTTGGTTCTTGGCCTGTCAATTCCACCCTGAGTTCACTTCTCGACCACGTGCTGGACATCCTTTGTTTACGGGGTTTGTGCAAGCAGCATTAAAATATCAGCAACATACATCTGTTAACAACAACGAAGAATAGATATGGAATTATGTGGATTTGAAGTAGGGCAGGATAAACCTTTTTTCTTAATATCAGGGCCTTGCGTGGTTGAGTCAGAGGCAATGACATTGAGTATTGCTGAAAACTTAAAAGAAATAACTGATAGGTTGTCGATACCTTATATTTTTAAAGCATCATTCGACAAAGCTAACCGTTCATCTCATGCCAGCTTTCGTGGCCCAGGAATGGAAGAAGGTTTGCGGATACTTGAACGTGTTAAAAATGATTATGGTGTACCTATAATTACCGACGTGCATGAGGATACGGCTTTAGATGAGGTGGCATCTGTCGTAGATGTGGTACAAACACCTGCTTTTTTATGTCGCCAAACCAACTTTATTCAAAAAGTTGCGCGCTTAAATATTCCTGTAAATATTAAAAAAGGGCAGTTTTTAGCTCCTTGGGATATGAAAAATGTTGTTGATAAAGCTAAAGTTACAGGTAATGAGCAGATAATGGTCTGTGAGCGTGGCTATACATTTGGATATAATAATATGGTCTCCGATATGCGGGGACTAGCTACCATGCGTGATACGGACTGCCCTGTTGTTTTTGATGCCACACACTCGGTACAGCTTCCTGGTGGGCAAGGTAGTTGTTCTGGTGGTGAGCGTCAGCATGTGCCTGTGGTAGCGCGAGCAGCAATGGCGGTGGGAATTGCGGGCATATTTATGGAATCACATCCTAATCCAGATGAAGCGCTCAGTGATGGTCCAAACTCATGGCCACTTGACCGTATGGAAGAGTTGCTGGAAACTTTGTTAGAATTAGATCAAATTGTTAAGTCACAACCGTATCTTGAAGGTACTTTGTAGTAATCAATATTTAAAATTTATAGTGTTATTGGTGGGGCTAGTAACACTGCAATTAATTCATAATTAAAGTGGAGACAGTAGATTAATGTCTGAAATTAAAAGTATACATGCACGTCAAGTAATTGATTCTCGAGGAAATCCAACAGTAGAAGCAGATATTACATTGGTTAATGGTGTAATGGGCAGAGCAATTGTGCCTTCGGGAGCTTCGACAGGAGCGCGTGAGGCTATTGAGTTGCGTGATGAGGATCAGTCTCGTTTTGGTGGTAAAGGTGTGTTAAAGGCTATTGAAAATATCAATACAGAAATTGCAGATGCGATTGTTGGCATGGATGCAAAAAACCAAAAAGAAATTGATCAGAAAATGATTGATTTAGACGGTACGCATAACAAAGCACGTTTAGGTGCGAACGCACTGTTGGCTGTATCCTTAGCAACGGCGCATGCCGCCGCCAATGATAGTGGTGAGTCTTTGTATGAGTATTTAAGTGATGGTGATAAGTACACCATGCCAGTGCCTATGATGAATATCATCAATGGTGGTGAGCATGCCGATAATAGTGTTGACATGCAGGAATTTATGATTTTACCTGTAGGGGCTGGCAGTATTTCAGAAGCAATCCGTTATGGTACAGAAGTATTTCATAGTCTAAAGTCAGTACTGAGCAAGCAAGGTTTGAATACGGCTGTTGGTGATGAAGGTGGTTTTGCGCCTGATTTGTCATCAAATGAGGCAGCGATTGAAGTAATTTTAGAAGCAATTGAAAATGCAGGTTTTAGTGCAGGTAAAGATATTTATTTAGGTTTGGATTGTGCCGCATCTGAGTATTGCCATGATGGTAAATATGTATTGGCATCAGAAGGAAAGACATTCGATGCTGATGGTATGGTTGACTACCTTGCATCATGGGTTGATCAATATCCAATTATAAGCATTGAAGATGGCTTGGATGAAGCTGATTGGGCTGGTTGGGATATATTGACCAAGCGTCTTGGTGATAAAGTACAGTTGGTTGGTGATGATTTATTTGTAACTAATACAAGTATCTTTAAAGAAGGTATTGATAAGAGTATTGCTAACTCTATTCTCATTAAGTTTAATCAAATTGGTACGTTAACAGAAACACTAGAAGCAATTCAGATGGCGCATGATGCAAAGTATACTGCTGTTATCTCGCATCGCTCAGGTGAGACGGAAGATGTCACCATTGCTGATTTAGCGGTTGCAACTAATGCGGGGCAGATTAAAACAGGTTCGTTATCGCGTTCAGATCGTATTGCTAAATACAATCAACTTATTCGTATTGAAGAGGCTTTAGGTGATAAAGCTGTTTATGCAGGTATGTCTGCGTTTAAACATCTGTAATTGCTGTTTTTTGTTAGGTGGTGATATATTTTTATCACCACCTAAATGATAAGTAGGCGGACACAATAAATCTAATATTTGCTGGTTTGTTTTCCGACCTTCTTTGTTATTGTTGTTATCACGTAGCTCGGTTATGCTTCTTCAGCAATGCTTTGAATATCGAAAAATACCCTCAGCCCTTAGTCACTTTTTAAAGTATCCAATAATATGTTTTTTGCCAAATAGATGCGATTTTTAATAACTACTCTTGTGATATTGCTCTTGCTGCTATTTGCTAGCTTGTGGATTGGTCATGGGAGTTATCCTGAAATTTGGAAATTAGAGGATGATATTGCAGTACAAAAAAAGAAGAACGACATTCAGGACGAAAAAAACCGTCAAATTCAAGCAGAGCTGGAAGATGCTAGAGTAGGGCATGCCGCAGTCGAAGAACGTGCGCGTAGTGAGCTTGGTATGACTAAAAAAGGAGAGACTTTTTTTGAAATTATCCTAAAGCCAGAGGATAAAGCAGAAGTATCACTTCCTCTTTCTCAGGACTTATCAGGGCAGAATAAAAAATAATTTTAAATGATAAAAAATGTATCTTCCCCATCTGTATGGGTTGTTATTCCTGCCGCAGGTATTGGTAAGCGAATGAAGACCAGTCGGCCTAAACAATATCTCTCTCTACTTAATAAAACAGTCATAGAGCATACCCTCGCCTGCTTTTCTCATAATGATAATATCGCAGGGATTGTTGTGTCTCTACATCCTACTGATCCTTACTGGGCAGAATTGAATATTGATATCGCTATACCTTTATATGTAGTAAATGGGGGTAAAGAGCGCAGTGATTCTGTTTTAAATGCTTTGAGGTTTATGCAAAAAAAATTACTGTTGGATTCTGATGCTTGGGTAATGGTGCATGATGCCGCTAGACCTTGTTTATTAAAAATAGATATCGAGACATTAATATCTACTTGTGTGAGTTCAGATAAAGTAGGTGGAGTTCTGGCAAAAAAAGTCAGTGATACAATAAAACGCTCTCAGGAAGATGATAACTCAATTGATGCAACCGAAAATCGTGAAAGACTATGGCATGCTTTAACGCCTCAAATGTTTCACCTAAAGCAATTAGCAGATGCTTTAAAATATTCTTTTGATCAAGGTATGGCGATTACAGATGAATCCTCTGCTTTGGAAAATATCTCTCAGTCGCCTTTGTTAGTGGAGGCTGAGGGCAGTAATATAAAGATCACTCACCCCGATGATTTGGCACTTGCCGAGTTTTTGTTATTAGCGAAGAAAGAAAATGTTTGATATGCGTATAGGTAATGGTTTTGATGTTCATACTTTTACAAGTGGAGACCATATTGTTTTAGGGGGGGTAAAAATTCCTTACTCACAATCTTTTAAGGCTCATTCAGATGGCGATGTTTTATTGCACGCTATTTGTGATGCCTTGCTCGGAGCATTGGCTTTAGGTGATATTGGTAAGCATTTTCCAGATACATCCAAACAGTTTAAGAATATTGATAGTCGTATTTTATTACGAAAAGTTTATGCGCTTATCCTTGAGCAACAATATATTTTGCAAAATATGGATTGTATTATTGTTGCCCAGTCCCCAAAAATGTCACCGCATATAATCTCTATGAGAGAAAATATATCGGTTGATTTAGGGGTTAATACTGACCAAATTAGTGTAAAAGCCACGACAACAGAATGCTTGGGGTTTGAAGGTAGAGGGGAGGGTATCTCTGCTCAAGTAGTATTAATTTTGATTAGAAAGAGTATGGATAACAATATTTCTGATTAGTAAAAAGGTGGATGAGTATAAATTTTAGAACTTTAATGAGTTTGAAGTTTTGCGAGTTCATCAAGAATGGATTGTACCAAGCTAACTCCTGATGCGCCCATTCTCTTGCAAAGTATCTCAGGGTCGCGCTCACCATCTAATAGCTTTTTCATGATGCCACCTAACTGCGCCATGTCACCACCAGCACTACTCATTTGTTCCGCCATAGCTGAAATCATAGTAAGGGCTTGGGTATTTCCAGAACTTGCTTGAATAAGCATATGGGCTATCCCTGGTGCTGCCATTGTAGCTTCGCCAGCTTCTTTTTCTGGATCAGGCAAGGAGGCAGGGTTTTGAATGCCATTTAATATTGATTGAACGATAACAAGATCCTCTTCGTCGAGACCTTGAAATAGTTTGGTCGAACGCTCTCCAGCAACAATTTGATTAATGGTACGAACTAAATCAGTCCAACCATTATCCGTACTGATTTTTAATACATCATCCAATTGCTGTTTATTATTCATTGGATTTTGTGCGACCTGCACAACCAGCACAATAAGGCTGGCGTGCATTTGCACAATTTGTTGCTGTTTAGAAGGTAGGCTCATTCCATCTATAGTAACCCATGACGTTTAAGTTTAGAACGTAAAGTTGCTCTGTTCACACCAAGGCAGTTAGCCGCGCGAGACTGATTGCCACGGGTGTGTTTCATAATTGCTTTTAGGAGAGGAAGCTCTACTTCGTCAATAACTTGTCGGTAAAGATTCATTGAATCTTGCTCTCCAAGTAGTTTTAAATAATCCTCTACAGCATCTTCAGTTGTGTCTGCGAGTGATTCTTGTTTGAAAGGTGTTACGGGGGTATTCATAATTTTTACTACCTTTGTTTTTGAGACGCGGGTTTTTGGGAATTTGGGGCTAACTCACTGAGTAATTGAATAAACATGTCCAATTGCTCTTCGGGGGTGTGCAGTAAAAAGAGGTTTTTTTTTGTCTTTTTACTAGGTTGCAATCTCATGCTATGAAAGTACCAGTTGAGATTTTTTTGAGCAGTGCGACAACTCTGAGTGGAGTTGTTTCTCTGATGAAGGGTTTTTACTTCTGCGGTGTGGGAGTAATATTTAAATATATTTTGTATATGGGCGATTGCAATATTAGCCTTATTAAAATAAGAAAGTTCTTCCTTTAGATCTCCAGTTTTCAGATAGTGAGATATAGTGTCAAATATCCAAGGTCGCCCATTAGTAATTCTACCGAGTAAAATGGCATCAGCACCACTGTAATCGAGAACAAATTTGGCATCTTTAGCTGTTTTGATATCACCATTTATAATAATTGGCAGTGATGTTTTCTCTTTTACCTGTCGGATTGTTTCATATTCTGCAAAACCAGTATATTTTTGTGCTCTAGTGCGCCCATGTATATAAAGTGCTGAAACCCCTGATTGTTCGGCAATTTTAGCGATTTCTAGTACGTTTTTATTTTTCTCTTCCCAGCCTGTACGTGTTTTTAAAGTAATAGGAATATCAACTGCTGATACTACGCTATGGAGTATGTCTTTGACTCTGTCAGGATGTTGCATCAAAGCTGAGCCAGCAGCTTTTTTGCAAACTTTTTTAGCAGGGCACCCCATATTTATATCCAATATCTGCACGCCAAGGTCAACACAACGTTTGGCGGCCTCAGCCATTATGTAAGGGTCAGTCCCAACTATTTGAGCGCAACGGGGTTCTGCTTCGTCCTTAGATATGAGTCGTGTTGCAGACTTTTTTGAATGCCATAAGTTAACATCTGAAGCAATCATTTCTGATGACACTAAACCTGCCCCAAAGGAGCGGCAAATATCCCTATAGGGGCGATCAGTAATGCCTGCCATAGGGGCAAGTAATACATTGCTTTTTAATTTGTAGGGGCCTATTTGTAGAGGTTTAAGCATAGATATGGTTTGTTGTTTTTTGATGGCACCTAGGACTCAGGGTCAAATAACTTGCGGGGCTTAATATGCCTTTTAGCTCCAACTTAAATGATCTAAAATTGCTGCGTAGAATGACTATGCGCCGATTTAGCTTATTCAATTTAAAACAAAAATTTGGCATTAAGTTTCGCATTTTATTTAATCCTGAGCCCCTATTTCTTGTGCCCTCAATCTTTATTCCTATCAGATAAGAAAATTATGTGTGGGTTTGTATTGTAAAAAGAGGGGCGGTAATCGGTTTATTTACATAAATTGAAAATTAAACCGTGTTGCTTTTTTCCCAGGGTCTGAAATTGTAAGTTGGAGTGTGGCTTGCTTGTTAGGTTGTAGTAAATCATTTTTAGAATAATGGTGTAGGTATTCCTCAGGTTTGAAGCGTCTTAATGCAATCGTATTTTGCTTACTGTCTAAGAGCGTCACTTCTATATAGGGATATGGTTGGGCATATTCTGCTTGGTTTTCAATGGATGCTGAAATGAGTAATACACCATTGTCATTAGGGTGACTAATTATATTCCTACTGATCATATGGACTTGTCCAGGGCTACGCTTTAACTCATTAGTAAACCAACTTTTGTTTGTATAAAGAAACTGCCCCACTAGTAGTGACAATAAAAGAGTCACAGTAGAGATCTGCAATATATTGTATCTTTGTTTATTCTTGGGTCGCGTGTATTGTGGGGTTAATACATCAGGGTCAATTATTTCATCTTCATTAGCAGTAAAGTTTTTCTTTTTAGGCAATGTTGTTGAAAGTGTATCCATTGCATTAAAGACACCGTCGCATTCACCACAGCGTAGTTTTCCTTGTGCTACCGTTAATTCTTTCATATTGACGCGGAAAACGGCACCGCAGTTTGAGCATTGTGTATACATGGTCTATTTGATTTTTAATGTAATGCGTAAAATTGTAAGATATTGTTTCATTTAATTATAGTTTAAATTTTTAATATCTTATTTCTTTGATTTTCTATTTTGGCACTTTGAAGGTGATTATCAACATGTGAGATAATGAATTAAACAGGATGAAAGCAATGTCGCCACTTGGTGATTTTAAGTGAGTGTTGGATAATTATAATTTTTGCTCTTTGGCTAAGCCCGCAAGGTGCGCCTTCCTCGATAATCTTCGTTGTATCTCTCTTATGAAAGACAATAATCCACCATTCTAAGGAGTGTCTAGAACATCCTAGTTTGCAAAACTCACAGAAGAAAACCTTAAAGAAGCTCTGATTAAGTTGAGTGCAGTTTAGCATACATTATCAACTTATGAGGTGGGGTGAAATAGTTGTTTTCTGAGAGGCTAGTCCTTAGTTACTAAGTAGGAGTTTTTAATATTTATTTTATACTAGCAACATTGCCAATTAAGAAAATTTCAGGGTCAATAGTTTTTTCATTGATGAGTATTTCTAAATGTAAGTGAGGTCCTGTTGAGCGTCCTGTACTACCAACTTGGGCAATAATGTCATTTCTATCGATAACTTGCCCCTTCTTTACAAATGATTTTTTGATATGAGCATAGCGGGAAACTATATTTTTACCATGACGTATTTCAACAATATTACCGTACCCTGATTTCCTTCCTGAATATATGACCTTTCCTTTTCCTAATGGATAAATATTGGAGCCAGTTTTTGCGGCAATATCTATACCATGATGCATTCTTTTTCTGCCATTGAATGGGTCTTTACGAATACCATATTTTGAAGATAAATTACCATTTTTTACAGGTACGTTATCCATAAAAATAATATTTGTCTCAGTGGATAGGGCAATTATTTGCGGTTTTTCTATTTTCTCTTGCTTGGTATTGATAGAAGTATGAGTTTCAGATATGCTTATATCTAATTTCTTTAGACTCATTTGGGCAAAAATTAAAATTATTAAGCCAAATAATAAAAAGAGTAAATGGAAGGATATTTTTCTTAAGATAATGTTAATCATAATGGAGATATAATAGGTGGTGAGGGGCTATGGGGCGGGGATAATAGCAAAAGTAAAATAATAATATTAGCGTATTATTATATACCTGCATTAGCTAATCTTATTGATATGATGTTTTTTATCTAAGTTTATAATATTGCTAGTTTTAATGAAAAAACCCCTGATAAGTTTAAATTAACTTATCAGGGGTAGCTTTGATTTCTAGACTGCTTTTAGAAAAAATTGAGATTAATAATCTAGATTAAATCAAGTGCTCTCAGTGTTGCACGGTTTAACTTTCCAGTAGGAAGCCCGTTTTGGCGTTGAAATGCAGTTAATGCTGCAACTGTTCCTGAACCAAGTTTTCCATCAATTTTGCCTGGGTTAAATCCTTTGCTAGATAAAGCTGTTTGGATACGGAAGATTGCGTTAGCTTTTGTCAGGCGAACCTTTGGTTTGCTGACCATTTGTGTCTTTTTCATCACCTTTTTTGGGGTAGATTTTATGGATCTTTTTTGAATGTTGTAGCTGTTAACCTGTCTGGATGGTCGATATGTATTAGCTCTTACTAGTTGTGGTGAAGCCATTTTTTGGGAGTAACTAGCTTTTCTTGCTTTATACTTTTTGACTGCTTTTTTGTAGGGCTTGGCTTTAACAACTTTGCGTGGCTTAGGGTATTTTTTTGTATATG
>DQSN01000173.1 GCA_015663245.1 Leucothrix mucor | reverse complement strand
AGCTACAGATGATACCGATATTATTGAATTTTCACTGGGAACACTGGATAGTGATATTGAGCTTCGACCTGATGCTCACGTGTTTACTGCTTATAAGGCTAATTGGGTGAAGATTTATGATCGCTTGCCGCAACACAAAGAAAAAAGGGGTTCGGGGATATAACTCAAACTAAGTAACCTGCATGCAGTCTTGCGTAATGCGGGAATCAAAAACACACATTCCCTGTATGACACAAACTCCATCAGGCTACTTATTTTTATTTTCTAAAATAGGGTAGCTCGCTTCCTTCTCTCGCTACTCGTAGATCCCATGCTCACGCGTGGATAAAAACTCAACATCAGGCCAACGCTCTACTGCCATTTGCAGATTAACGCGTGTGGGAGCGATATAAACTAGCTCGCCTGCATGATCGTAGGATAAATTAGCCACTGCTTTGGTTTTAAACTGATCGAGCATTTTATCATCTTTACAATTAATCCAACGTGCTGTCTGTACGTTTACGTGCTCAAACTGACAATCAACATTGTATTCATCTTTGAGTCGCTGTGCGACTACATCAAATTGCAAAATACCGACTGCACCCAGTATTAAATCATTGCTAGTTAGGGGGCGAAATAACTGTGTTGCGCCTTCTTCACAGAGCTGATCCAAGCCTTTTTGCAGCTGCTTCATTTTTAGCGGGTCACGTAGTTGCGCGCGACGAAACAGCTCGGGTGCAAAGTTGGGGATGCCTGTGAAATACAACTCTTCACCCTGCGTGAAGGTATCACCAATACGGATAGTACCGTGATTATGAATACCAATAATATCACCCGCATAGGCTTTTTCGATATGCCCACGGTCAGCCGCCAAAAAGGTTAAAGCATCAGGAATTTTTACCATCTTTTTGGTACGCACTTGGTATAACTTCATGCCTTTGGTGAAGCTACCCGAGCAAATACGCATAAATGCAACACGATCACGATGTTGTGGGTCCATATTAGCTTGTATTTTGAAGATAAAACCCGTGAATTTTTCTTCATCAGCCGATACATCACGTGTTGTCGTAGGGCGTGGTAACGGTGGTGGCGAAAACTCCACAAAATCAGCTAGCAGTTCTGCAATACCAAAGTTATTTACCGCAGAACCAAAAAATACAGGCGTTAATTCACCACGCAAATAAGCGGGGACATCAAAGGCATTACTTGCGCCTTGCACCAGCTCAATTTCTTCACGTAACTCTTCGGCTCCGCTTGCACCAAGCACTTCATCAAGACGTGGATTATCCAAGCCTTTAATGACTTCCCCTTCCATGATCTTACCTTCATGGTTAGGATTATAGAGATGAACTTTATCCTTATAGATGTGATACACACCTTTTAAACTCTTACCCATGCCAATCGGCCATGTAACAGGCGCACAGCGAATATTAAGCACCTCTTCAACCTCATCAAGCAGCTCGATTGGATCGCGTCCTTCGCGGTCAAGCTTGTTGATGAATGTCATAATGGGGGTATCACGCAGACGACAAACTTCCATCAATTTAATGGTTCGTTCCTCTACACCCTTTGCCACGTCAATAATCATTAGTGCCGAGTCAACAGCCGTTAAGGTGCGGTAAGTATCTTCGGAGAAGTCTTCATGCCCTGGAGTGTCGAGTAGATTGATTACCTTGTCGCCATAAGGAAACTGCATGACCGATGAGGTGACCGAAATACCACGCTCTTTTTCCATCGTCATCCAATCAGAAGTTGCATGGCGTGCTGCTTTACGACCTTTGACCGAACCTGCTAACTGAATCGCACCGCCAAATAACAATAGTTTTTCAGTGATGGTCGTTTTACCTGCGTCGGGATGCGAGATAATCGCAAATGTCCGACGTAGTGACGTTTCTTCGCTATGTGTTGCCATGTTAATTCCTAAGAAATAAATCCAATGGTCAATGCTTCAAGCAATGCTTTTTGTGCATGCAGACGGTTTTCAGCTTCATCCCACACCACACTTTGATCACCTTCTAGCACTTCCGTGGTTACTTCTTCTTCACGATGTGCGGGCAAGCAATGCATAAAGACAGCATCTTCTTTTGCTAGAGCCATTATCTCAGCATTAACTTGGAAGGAGGCAAATGCTTTTTCACGGATTTTCTGCTCCTCCTCTTGCCCCATACTTGCCCAAACATCGGTTGTGATGAGCGAGGAGCCATCGACAGCTTCTTGCAAGCTTTGAGTGATGCTAATACGGTCACCCAGTTTTTCAACTAATGCTGCATTCGGCTCATAATTCTTAGGGCAGGCAATATTAAGATGAAAATCAAACTGCTCCGCTGCGTTCATCCATGAGTGACACATATTATTGCCATCACCCACGTAAGTAACTGTTTTTCCTTTGATGTTTCCGCGATGCTCTTGATAGGTCATCATATCGGCCAATAACTGACAGGGATGATAATCATCGGTGAGTGCATTGATAACAGGTACGCTAGAGTATTCGGCGAATGTTTCCACGATCTCATGGGCAAAGGTACGGATCATTATAATATCTGTCATGCTAGAGATAACACGCGCACTGTCTTGAATCGGTTCGCCACGCCCTAATTGCGTATCGTTTGATGATAAGAACATTGCATGACCACCTAATTGTGTCATACCTGTTTCAAATGATACGCGTGTACGGGTGGATGATTTTTCAAAGATCATCGCCAAAGTTTGGCTTTTAAGCGGCTGATAATCACGGTCGCCGCTTTTCCAGGCGGTTTTTAACGCAATAGCACGATGAATTAAGATATTTAGCTCGTCGCGACTGAAATCACGAAGGGTCAGAAAATGTCTAATTTCTGCCATGGGAGTCCTTCCTAAAATAGGTGTCTGTAGGTGGTTTATCTGTTTTTATAAAAACTATTAAGGGTAGTGCATATAAGACACTACCCTTTATTTTCTGTAATAAGTTTTAATTAGATTTATGATACTGATGCAATTAACTCGCTCACAATTTTAATGACTTCATCAGCCTGTTCTTTATTAATCACTAAAGGTGGCAGCAGACGGATAGTGTTGCCAGCCGTTACATTAATCAACAAGCCTTTTTCACTTGCTGCTGCGACTAATTCACCACAATCATGCGTTAGCTCAATACCAATCATCAAGCCACTTCCGCGCACATCTTTTACATTGCTTGCAGAGGCTAATTTCGATTTAAACTCGGCAACAAAGTAGTCACCCATTGTTTTAGCATTGGCAACGATGTTATCTTTTGTGATCACATCTAATACGGTAAGTGCGGCGCGTGTTGCCAAAGGATTCCCACCAAAGGTTGAGCCATGGGTTCCTGGAGTGAAAATACTTGCTGCTTTACCTCCCGCTAAACACGCACCAATAGGAACGCCATTACCTAATGCTTTGGCTAATGTCATCACATCGGGGGTGATATCGGTGTGCTGAAATGCAAACCACTCACCCGTTCTGCCAACACCTGTTTGGATCTCATCCAGCATCAATAGCCAATTATTCGCATCGCAAATATCACGCAACTGTTTTAGGTAATCAGCATCAGGCACTATCACGCCGCCTTCTCCCTGCACAGGCTCGACTAAGATAGCAACTACATCTGAATTTGTTTCTGCTACTTTCTCAACAGCTTCTACATCGTTGTAATTAACGCGTACGAAACCATCAACAAGTGGAGAAAAACCTGCCTGTACCTTGCGATTACCTGTTGCAGATAGCGTTGCCAAGGTGCGACCATGAAAGCTTCCGCAAGCAACAATAATATTAGGACGGTCAATGCCTTGCTGTTTTCCATAAAGACGCGCAAGTTTGATTGCTGCTTCGTTGGCTTCAGCACCTGAATTACTGAAAAATACTTTATCTAAGCCTGATAGCTCACAAAGTGTATTGCCAAGCTCTATTTGATGTTCAATTTGGTACAAATTTGAGGTATGCACTAAAGTACGCGCTTGATCTGCTATGGCATCTGCCAAAACAGGATGGGCATGTCCAAGGCTACACACCGCCACACCAGCCACTGCATCTAAGTAGCGTTTGCCAGTATTATCCCAAAGGTAAACACCTTCGCCTTTTGTGAAGGTAATCGGTAGTGGCGCATACGTTGTCATTAACGGGCTGGTCATTGGCTTCTCCGCAGAGTTAGTGAGCGCGAAATTTATACTTGTTGATTGTTTACTAAGCGCATCAATATAAACAAAAAATGGGTAGCCAATAAAGCTACCCATTTTTTTGAAAACCGCGGATTATGCGGTTTATTTTACTGTTTGTCAATACAAGGGCTGGCGTATAAAGTCAAGTGGTGAATTTACCAAGACTATATGCCTCCTATATATAATTTAGTCTTACATTGGCAAACCATGAGCATGACCGACCATACACATCAACATAGGAATGGATAATAAAGTATTAGTACGAGAGGCCATTAATGCGACACCTTTCGCCTTAACAATTTCATCTGCAGAAGCTTCTTTCATACCAAGGATTTTTTTCTGATTTGGCCAAATGAACACCCATACATTGATCAGCATAATTGTACCTAGCCATGCTCCAATTGCTAAAATAGTTGCATCATTCTGAAAAAGGAAAGTCTGCATAAACCCAATACCCATTGACTCTAGTGCTGCAACACCTGTAAACCATGTGGCAACAGCAGCCCAACGAAACCAAAGCAAGGCACGAGGCGCTATGTATTTATTAATAGCAGCAGGTCCAGGTTCTTTATCAGCTAAAGCTTGACCAACACCAGGGACTTGAACAAAGTTGAAGTAGTACAGCAAACCAATCCACAGAACGCCTACAACAACGTGTAGCCAGATAAATAACGACCAGAGATTAAGATTAAAACCAGATTGGGCTGTCAGTGCAGCTAAGATAATTGCGGCTAAAACAAAGCCAGCAATAATGGTTCCAGTAACGGACTTGAGTGGGTTCATAGTTAAGATACCTCTAAGGGTGGAGGAGGTAAAAAGACAAAGAAAGACTCTAAAAGATTTTTTTATACTGAATGTCAGTACGAGCTATTGCACCAAAGTTTCGACTATCAATACTCATTGGGTCTGTTCCTTGAACAAAAAACTGACCTTTGTTAATACGTTTGACTTGTTTGATCATTAAGCCATAAGGTGATTTGGAAAAAACGACAATATCACCAATATTGATGCTACTAAACTTATAAACTTTGAGGCAGATAATTATCTGTCCCTCCTTAAGATGAGGGTAAAGAGAATTACCTGCCACTTTCAATACTTTAATCAAGGCAACCCAAGATTAAAGTACAGGGTTTACTACATCTTCACCAGGTAGGTAAGGAGCTTTAACTGTTTTAGTTTCAACGCCTTTAATCGCCCAAAAGATTTCAGCAAATTTGTTCACTTCCGTAAGAAGATCCATCGCTTTTTCTCTTGATGTATGTTGCTTTGCAGCACCTGCAAGCATCATGATGTTATGTGTAATCGTATGAATATCTTTATGTTCTTCAACATGTGGTGGCTTGATGAAATCACCCCAAATGATACGAATCTCTTCTTTACACTTAATTGCTTCTTGCTCTTTAACCGCAATGTAGCGAGCCATATTGTTTAAGTAAGCCGCTTCATCATCACCTTTTTCAGCTGCGTTGATAAGATCAATCATTCTGATAACAGAAAGTGCCGCGATTTGAGCCGCACTAGTGTCGTATATGCCACAAGGAACATCACAATGAGCTTTTACAGTGTCTATTTTAAACATTTTATTTCTCCGTAGATTTTGAATATAAGTTTGTCAAAGGTACTTTAAGCCATGCTTAAAAGGCTTTTCGCACCAATAGCGATTGATAGTAGTCCAACCGATGAAATTGCGTACCGCAAGATCTTTGTAGAATGGATCAGTCGTACATTTATAAGGTAAATTAGATAGCCGAAGAGTAAAAACACAAGGCTAACACCCAAGATAAAGGCAAATATCATTTCAATGCCAATAGATTGATTAGAGATAACAGACAGCGTGACCAACATGCCGCGTATTCCTCCAGCCCCCATGAGCAAACCAAGTGATAACAACATGCTTTTGTCGTGTAAGTGCTCATTTTCATAATATATATGAGTATGCTTATGCCTGTAGTTATCTTCTCTATGATGATGATTATCTATACGGATTTTATTCGTAACTGCAAGATAAACAAGGTAGATACCCATTAACAAAATAACAGTGGATGAAATCACATCACCATATTGCAACAGGCTATCGCTGGCAAAATACTCTATAACAAGAGCTAGAATATAAAGCGTTACACCATGACCTACGGCAAAAAGTAGGCTTAATAGCAAAGCGGCTTTTTTCTTTTTACCAATAGAAAATAAAGCAATAGCACTTAAGTGATCGGGACCTAAAGCATGCAATATTCCATAATAGAAAATGATGAGAAGACTGTATTCCATTAATTTTTGACTCCTTATAAAGTGGTGCTAGAGACTAAATTAAAATAAACCATAAATACAGTAACACTTTTTTTATATTGTTTTACTCATCTTATTCACTCTATAAAACCCGATAATCCAGCTTCCTAGTATTACTATCAAAAACTTGTATAAAATATTGAGAGAAACAGGTACTCAAGACAATCAAATAACCACAGGAATAAACGAATGACCGTTCTCACCGTAGTAAAGAAAAATAATAAAGTTGTCATTGCTGCTGATACCTTAGTACACGCTGGCTCATCACTGAAAGATACCGACTCAAAAACCAATCACAACAAGATTATTCAATATAATAATACGTGGTTTGCTTACACAGGCGCATCAATGAGCGCACTAATGTTACAAGATGCTTTCGAGGAGCATGGTGATGATTTGAATTTTGATGGCTTAAAAAATATTTATCGCTCTAGCCTCAAGCTACACAAAATTCTTAAGGAACATTACTACTTAATGACCAATGATGGCTCCAGCGATCAAGCAGTACAAGACAGCCAAATGCACTTACTTATTGCTAATTCCTCTGGAATTTACGAAATGACAGGTGATAGAAATATCACAGAATTCCCTCGTTTCTGGTCGGCAGGGTCAGGCTCGCGTTTCGCTTTAGGCGCTATGTTTGCTTGTTATGATGAGTTAGATGACCCTGCAAAAATAGCCAAGATTGGCATTAAAGCAGCCTGTAAATTTGAAAGTTTTTGTGGCTTACCATTGACCATGTATGAATGTGATTTGAAAAAATCATAATATTGGAGCCCTTGCCCCTCTCCAAGGAAGCCCTGTCTCTTTAAGTTCTATAATGATGTACTCTAAGCTTTGTTGACAGAACCTAGGAGGCTGACCGAGAATGGTAAGCGTCGCGAAGATTTGGCTGATTAGTACCTGTTTTATGATCAAAGGAGGAGAATGGTTGTTCCCTTTAACGAGTTTGGCCATAAAACAGGTGCAATCAGGCGAATTTGCAGTAGCTTATGCCATTCTCGGACAGCCTCCTAGAGGGTGTTCTCAATCAGTATTCAAGGTGTCATTTTGGCTCTTTTTCAGGCTAACTGCGTTACGATTCGTCGCAATAGAATGACTATTACTCCTCAACGCGCCTTGTTATCCTAAAAAATAGCTCAAAATTACACGCTTGAAGCTAATTGAGAACGCCCCCTAGTAATACTAAAATAAAACAGGAAAAATAAAAACCATGTGCGGAATTTGTGGAGAATATCGATTAGATGGCGGTCTGCCTGAGTTAAGCAACATCCAAGCCATGCTAACAAAGCTCGAAAAGCGTGGTCCCGATCATTCTGGCACGTTCTCCGATGGCCCTTTGGCTTTTGGGCATCGCCGCTTATCTATTCTTGATTTGTCCGAGAAAGCCAATCAACCAATGATTGATCCGCAATTAAGCCTAGCTTTAGTATTTAACGGCACAATCTACAATCACCCTGAATTACGCAAGACATTAGAAGCCAAGGGTCATACCTTCTTCTCCACAGGGGATACCGAAGTCATTCTTAAAGCCTATGCTGAATGGGGACGTGATTGTGTGAAGCGTTTTCTGGGCATGTTTGCGATTGCCATCTGGGACTTAAAAGAAAAAACCTTATTCCTTGCGCGCGATCGAATGGGCATCAAGCCACTGTATTATTCGCAATCAAAAAGTGGTTTTCGCTTTGCTTCCAATGTACAGGCTTTACTCGAAACTGGCGATATTGATACCAGTATCGACCCCATCGCCTTGCATCATCAAT
Source organism: Leucothrix mucor (assembly GCA_015663245.1). Lineage (GTDB taxonomy): Bacteria > Pseudomonadota > Gammaproteobacteria > Thiotrichales > Thiotrichaceae > JAGLBW01. The sequence continues at coordinate 2,155 of DQSN01000173.1, read as the reverse complement.
TTACCCTACATGCCGTCATCCCTGCACCACGTACAATTATCCAAGGTATACGCAAATTAGAACCTGCCCATAGTTTAGTCATTCAAGCCAATGGAGAGCACAATCTAGAGCGGTACTGGACATTAGATGCAACCCGTCCAGAGCAAGAGTTGAGTGATGATGAATGGACAGAAATAACCCATGAGTCTTTAAAAACTGCTGTGCGTCGTCGTAATGCCATCTCAGATGTACCTGTAGGCGTATTACTTTCAGGTGGTTTGGATTCCAGCTTATTGGTAGGTCTACTGGATGAAATAGGGATCGAAGACATCCGCACATTCACCATCGGCTTTGACGATCAGCCCGAAGAAAAGGGCAATGAATATGAGTTCTCCGATGCCGTGGTGGAGCGATTTAAGACTAATCACACCAAAGTACATATTCCCAACGATCACACCCTAACACGCTTGCCCGAAGCTATCGCGAATATGTCAGAACCCATGTTTGGACAAGATGCCATCGGCTTCTACCTACTCTCTGAGCAAGTCGCGAAAGATGTAAAAGTAGTGCAGTCAGGGCAAGGGGCTGATGAAGTTTTCGGTGGATATTTTTGGTACAACAAAATGCACGAAGCCAAAGGCACACCGCTAGAACGCTTTCGTCAGTTCTATTTTGATCGCGACCATGATGAAATGGCAGAAATGCTGATGCCTGGCTATATCGGGCGAGACTACACCGCAGAAACCATGAAAGCCTTGCTAGAAGCACCACAGGCTAGTCAATTTATCGACCAAGTATTAAGAGCAGATACAACCACCCTTATTGTCGATGACCCCGTTAAACGTGTTGATAATATGACGATGGCATGGGGCTTAGAGGCTCGTGTGCCCTTTCTCGACCATGAGCTAGTTGAATTAGCTGCTAAAATGCCACCGCATATGAAGCTCCAAGATGGTGGAAAATATGTGCTAAAACAAATATCACGCGGACTAATCCCCGATAGCGTAATTGATCGCAAAAAAGGCTACTTCCCTGTGCCAGCCCTAAAGTTTGTACGTGGCGAATTTCTAGACTTCATGAGCGATATACTTAACTCACAACAATGTCGAGAGAGAGGTTTATATCAACGTAGCTATGTCGATAAACTACTAAAAAAGCCAGAAGACTATCTAACCCGCATCCAAGGAAGCAAGCTATGGCATATGGCGTTGTTAGAACATTGGCTGCAAATCAATAAAATTTAAATCGCTATACAAAAACTAGGTATCTTTATGAAGCTAACTTTAAACGCAGTCATGGTCTTAGTCGGAATTAACATTCTGGTCTTTTATATAGATAGCTCAATTGATTTGACGCAATCGTTAGCCCTTTATTTTCCTGAAAATGAACATTTTAGAGTATGGCAGTTTGCAACACATATGTTTATGCACGGTGGTTTGATGCATATATTGTTTAATATGCTGGCGCTATGGATGTTTGGATCGCAATTGGAAACCATCTGGGGAAAAAGGTATTTTTTATTCTTTTACTTTGTTTGTGGCATAGGCGCAGCAGCGATTTACACTGCCATCAATTATTATCAGTTTAATGCTATTTATACCTTATTAACGGATACAGGATTAAGTCATTTTGATATTAACGACATGATCGAAAAAAGTGTCTATCCCACGAATATATTAACAGAAGCACAAGCTCAACAATTAATCGGCACATTCCAAACACCAATGGTTGGAGCTTCGGGGGCTATTTATGGCATATTGGTAGCCTTCGCCTTCAACTTCCCTAATCACAAATTAATGTTGATTTTTATACCCTATCCAATAGCAGCAAAATATTTTGTACCCGCATTAATTGCTTTGGATTTGTTCTCTGGAGTAACTGGATTTTCTATTTTTGGAGGAGGCGTTGCTCATTTCGCTCATATAGGGGGAGCAGTGATCGCTTTACTCATGATGATATTTTGGCGTAAAAAATCTAGCTAAAAGGCTAAGTAAGTTTCAGGGAAAACATTTTACAATAAAGGCAAATATAATGACTAAAAAAGGTTATCCACTACTATTACTACTGGTTTTTTTCCTTTTTACAGGATGGTTGGCGATAGAGCCTTTAGATCGCCATGATTGGTTGTTAGAAAATGTTATCACCGTAATTTTTATTGCTACGTTACTCTTTACTT
>DQSN01000005.1 GCA_015663245.1 Leucothrix mucor | reverse complement strand
TGATGGCAGATGATGTTTATCGTTATTTAAACTTCAATGAGATAGAAAGCTATCAAGAAGCAGCCGATGGGGTGATACCGATTATTGCTATTTAGTTTTTCAAGCTAAATTAGTGCTTTAAAAGCCTCGCTTATGCGGGGCTTTTTTGAATACCTTTTCAGAACAAAAAGGTGTAATGATTAATTTACTTCATTTTTCACATGAAAAATATCGCCTATCCAATTGATTACTATAGTTACAGTCTTTAAGCTGACTTTGAAGCCTAAAATATGAAAACTTATCCTTAGTCATACTGCTCATAAGCTTTTTGCTCAGGTATACTCATCGCTAAATTTCAACACTGGATGACTTGTGTACTATAAGCTGCTACGCCCTGTTTTATTTCTTTTCTCCGCAGAGAAAGCTCATCACTTAACTTTGAATGGTTTAAAACTTGCTTCTAAAGTGGGTTTGTTGAAGCTATCGACTAAAAAGGTAAGTAGCTCGCCAACGACGGTGATGGGCATTGAATTTCCTAATCAAGTGGGTTTAGCCGCTGGCTTAGATAAAAACGGTGATTATTTAGTTGAGCTATCTCAGTTAGGTTTTGGCTTTGTTGAGATAGGCACAATTACACCACGCCCCCAAGATGGCAATCCTTTGCCACGTTTATTTCGTTTACCCAAAGCTCATGCGATTATTAACCGAATGGGGTTTAATAACTTGGGTATTCAGCACCTCCTTACACAAGTTAAGAAAGCACGTGAAGCAGGGCATAAAGGTATTATCGGGATTAATATTGGTAAGAATTTTGATACCAAGGTCGAAAATGCTGTTGATGATTATCTTATTTGCCTGCGTGAAGCCTATGCTTTCGCAGACTATATTACGATCAATATTTCCTCTCCAAATACCCCAGGGTTACGTGATTTACAATACGGGGATGAGCTAAATACTTTATTATCAGCCTTGAAAAAGGAACAACTGAGCTTAGCTGAAAAGCAAAATAGGTATGTGCCATTAGCGGTTAAAGTAGCACCTGATTTAAGCCTTGATGAAGTTGTATTTATAGCCGAAACACTTTTAAAAAATAATATTGATGCTGTCATTGCTACCAATACAACCTTATCTCGTGATGCTGTTAAGGAGTTACAATATGGTGATGAGGCAGGTGGTTTGAGTGGTGAGCCTGTACGGGATTTATCAATGGCTATTATTTTTCAGTTTTCACAAATATTAGGGGATAAAATTCCAATTATTGGGGTAGGGGGGATAGCATCAGGCGAAGATGCTGTTGATAAAATCAAAGCAGGTGCAAAGTTAGTGCAAGTTTACTCAGCACTTATTTATCAAGGCCCAGCCCTTGTGACTGAATGTTCCCAAGCCTTAGCAGATTACGAAAAAAGCAATAATGAAGCGTAAGTCTAAGCGCGAGCGTCCACTCATCATGGGGATATTAAACGTAACTCCCGATAGCTTTTCCGATGGCGGACACCACGACACTCCCGCTTTAGCACTTGCTCATGCCTTGCAAATGATTAAAGAGGGCGCTGATATTATTGATGTGGGTGGGGAGTCTACTCGTCCAGGCGCAGAAACAGTCAGCGAAGCAGAACAAATAAATCGTGTTATTCCTGTTATTGAGCGTTTGAGGGAAAATATTAGTGACTCTACTTTAATCAGTATTGATACCACTAATGCAATGGTCGCCAAGTTAGCCCTAGAATCAGGTGCTAATTGGATTAATGATGTTTCAGCGGGTGAAGACTCTGTGGGTATGCTTGAGCTTGCAGCTGCCCAACAAGTTCCCATCATCTTAATGCACCGCCAAGGTATTTCTGCCACCATGCAAGATAAGCCTCGATATGAAAATGTGGTTGACGAAGTAACTGCTTATCTGCAAATTCGAGCAGAAGTAGCACTAGCCGCTGGTATAGAGCCATGTAATATCATTCTTGATCCTGGTATTGGTTTTGGTAAAAGCTTTGAACATAATATTACGCTGATGTCACAGTTAAAATCAATCACTGCATTAGGCTATAAAGTGTTACTCGGCACTAGCCGTAAACGCTTTCTCAGTGAAATTTGTCAGCAAAAAAGCTCATCTAAACTCGCTGCTGCAACTTGTGCAACCAGTAGCTTAGGCGTAGTTGCAGGTGTGGAAGTATTTAGAGTGCATGATGTATTAGAAAACCGTCAGGCTGTAGATGTTACGTGGGAAATCATCCGATAGTTTAGTAGGTAAGCCATATGGTGATTGATTCTTATATGAATTAATCAAATCTATCACTACATCATCTGAAACCTATCCTGTATGATTGCCAAATTTTAGATTTATACAAGAATTACTATGGAATTAAACCCTGTTTACACTCTAATCAAAGACTTGAAAAAACGCGTTACTGCGCTGAGGGGGCATCTTTGACTATGATGAAAAGAAAGAGCAACTTGAAGAAACGATTCTAGAATTAGAAGATCCAAATGTGTGGAATGATCCTGAAAAAGCACAGCAATTTTCTAAACTACGCACTAGCTTAGAAAGCATCGTTAATAGTGTTGATACACTAGAAACAGGTTTGTCGGATACCCACGAACTTTTAGAAATGGCTGAGATGGAAAATGATCAGTCGATGGTTGACTCTGTTATCAGTGATGTCGATAGCTATAAAGCATCGGTTGAACGTCTTGAGTTTGAGCGCATGTTTTCAGGTGAGATGGATGCCAATAATGCGTTTTTGGATATTCAATCAGGCTCAGGCGGAACAGAAGCTCAGGATTGGGCAGAAATGGTGTTACGCATGTTTCTACGTTGGGGCGAGCAAAAAGGCTTTGATGTTGAGCTAATGGAAGCATCCTCAGGTGATGTAGCAGGGATTAAATCTGCGGCAGTGAAATTCTCAGGTGATTATGCCTTTGGCTGGTTGCGTACTGAGATTGGCGTACACCGCTTAGTCCGTAAATCTCCCTTTGATTCAGGTGGTCGTCGTCATACCTCGTTCTGTGCAGTATTTGTGTCGCCAGAAGTGGATGATGATATTGAAATCGATATTGATCCATCTGATTTACGCATTGATGTATATCGTGCGTCAGGTGCGGGTGGTCAGCACGTTAATAAAACAGAATCAGCGGTTCGTATTACGCATTTACCCACCAATGCCGTTGTGCAGTGTCAAAATGGTCGATCACAACATCAAAACAAAGCTTCCGCAATGAAACAGTTAAAGTCAAAACTGTATGAGCTTGAAATTCAAAAACGTAATGCAGAAACAAAAGAGTTAGAAGACAGTAAGTCTGATATTGGCTGGGGTAGTCAAATCCGTTCTTATGTGTTAGATGCATCACGCATCAAAGACTTACGCACAGGTGTGGAAACAGGAAACACTCAAGCAGTATTAGATGGTGCGTTAGACCAATTTATAGTAGCCAGTTTAAAGGCAGGATTATAAGCAGTTAGAAAATACATATATGTGTTTGAATAAAACTGTAGGAGAGAGTAATGAGCGAAGAAAATAACATCAAAGAAGTTGTCCAAAGTGAAAATCAATTAATTACTTTGCGTCGTGAAAAGTTAGCGGCTATACGTGAAAAAGGCATTGCTTTTCCGAATAAATTTGATCGTAAAAACTATGCTAAAACCTTACACGAGCAAAATGAAGAAAATGATAAGGCATGGTTTGAAGAGAACGAAGTAACCGTGAGTGTTGCTGGGCGTATCATGCTTAAACGGGTGATGGGTAAAGCTAGTTTTATCACTATTTCTGATATGTCGGGTCGTATTCAACTCTATGTACAAAAGAACTTGTTGGGCGATGAGCTTTATGATTCTTTTAAAGGTTGGGATATTGGCGATATTGTTGGCGGTACAGGAAAGCTATTCAAAACCAATAAAGGTGAACTGTCGGTTAAGTTAAACTCCTTGCAATTACTGACCAAATCTTTACGCCCTCTACCTGAAAAATTCCATGGTTTAACGGATCACGAACAACGTTATCGTCAGCGTTACCTTGATTTAATCATGAGTGAAAAAACGCGTAATACATTCAAAATGCGTTCTAAAATTGTTTCTTATATCCGTAATTTCTTTTTAGACAGAGATTATATGGAAGTAGAAACACCTATGTTGCAAGTGATTCCAGGTGGTGCAACCGCACGTCCTTTTGAGACACATCACAATGCTTTAGGTATCGATATGTATATGCGTATTGCACCTGAGTTATATTTGAAACGTCTTGTGGTCGGCGGTTTTGAACGTGTGTTTGAAATAAACCGTAACTTCCGCAATGAAGGGCTTTCAACACGTCATAATCCAGAATTCACCATGATTGAATTTTACCAAGCCTATGCAACTTACCATGATTTAATCGATATAACTGAATCTCTAATGAAAGGTATAGCGACTGATTTATTAGGCTCGGCAGAAGTAACTTATCAAGGCGAAACCTATGATTTTGGCAAGCCATTTGCACGTATGTCGATTAAAGAATCTATTCTTCATTTTAACTCTGAGATAACAGAAGCCGATCTTGATACTGAATATCGCGCACAAAAACTGGCAGAGTCTCTAGGCATAAAACTAGAAGATTATTGGGGTCTTGGTAAGGTTCAAATTGAAATTTTTGAGAAGACTGTTGAACATCGTTTAATGGATCCAACCTTTATCACTGAATATCCTGCTGAGGTTTCTCCCTTAGCAAGACGCAATGATGATGACCCTTTTATTACCGATCGTTTTGAGTTTTTTGTAGGTGGGCGTGAAATAGCTAATGGTTTTTCTGAGTTAAACGATGCGGAAGATCAAGCTGAACGTTTCAAACAGCAAGTAGCTGAAAAAGACGCAGGTGATAACGAAGCCATGCATTATGATGAAGATTATATTCATGCGCTTGAGTACGGTCTACCACCAACAGCAGGTGAGGGTATTGGCATTGATCGTTTAGTGATGCTGTTTACTGATGCACCATCAATACGTGATGTAATATTATTTCCTCACATGCGACCAGAAGAATAGAAACTAATATTCAAGCAAAACAAAAAAGGCCGATAGTTTTATAACTATCGGCCTTTTTTATGGGGTAAAGAAATAGCTAACAAAAATGTTTTGTTAGCTACGCTCAAGATGATTTACAAAGGTGTAATCATCATATGAACCCAAATACTAGCGGCATAACCTAATGCAATCGCCCAAGTCCACTTTAGATGTGAGAAGAAGGTATAAATCCCTCGCGCTTGTCCCATCAAAGCAACACCTGCTGCCGAACCTACCGAAAGCATTGAACCACCAACACCTGCTGTTAAAGTAACTAATAACCATTGACCTGATGACATTTCAGGGCTCATGGTTAAAACAGCAAACATCACGGGGATGTTATCGACAATAGCTGATAGGAACCCAACTAGAATATTGGCATTGGTCGCTCCCAAATCACCATACATTAGGCTAGATACCATGCCTAGGTAACCTAGAGCACCTAAGCCGCCAACACAAAGAATTACACCGTAGAAGAACATTAAAGTATCCCACTCCGCACGTTCTAATTGTGAAAATATATCCCAGCGTCCAACAGCATGATCGCCATTTGCAGTATTTTGGGCATTATTTTCTCCTGTCATTTTTAGATAATAACCAAACAGTTTTAATAAGCCTAAGCCTGTCATCATGCCAAGCATTGGTGGTAAATGAAGGACGTTATGGAAGGTAACTGCCATTGCGATTGTGCCAATGAATAATGCTATAACGAAGTATCCACCTCGTTTGACAATGACTTTTTCTGTTACAGGGTCAGGATTACCTTTTGAAACAAAGAAAGACATAATGACAGCAGGTATTATCCAATTCACTAAAGAAGGTACAAATAGGACGAAGAACTCCTGAAACTCAAGTATACCTTTTTGCCAAACCATCAGCGTTGTAATATCACCAAAGGGGCTAAATGTTCCACCAGCATTTGCGGCAACTACGATATTAATACAGGCTAAGGCTACAAACTTTGCTTTGTCTGCGCTCTTTGCTATTTCTGCTTTTCCACCTGCGACGGCGATAACAACCGCTGCCATTAAGAGTGCGGTTGTTAAATTGTCAGCAATAGGAGAGATAAAGAAAGCTAGAGCACCTGTAATCCAGAAAATCTTATACAGCGAAAATCCTTTAGAAACCAACCAGCCACGAAGTGCATCAAACACACCACGTTCTTCCATGGTATTGATAAAGGTCATTGCCGCCAATAAGAAGAGGAACAGCTCAACAAACTCAAGTAAGTTATGATTTAAAAAACCACGAACTTGATCTGAATGTCCCACCGATATATAGGCTAAGGCAACTAAAATCCAAATAACACCTGCGCCAACTATCATTGGCTTGGATTTTCGCATGTGTAACTGCTCTTCCCCTATCACCATGGCATAAGCCGCAACAAAAATGATAACGGCCCAGATACCATAAGATGTTGCTGTTAAATCAATAGGAGTTAGGCTTTCAGAAGCAGAAGCAAATACTTCTATTGGTAATAGCCCAAATAAAGAAACCACCATCGTGGTGAAAAACAGTTTAAATATATTCATTATAATTAGAATGGTTAGATAATTTAAGAAGAGAAAATATATCGTAGTTCCTTTAGTATCGCCATATTCATAATGGGTATATTAAGTGCTAACGCACAATTAACCTGACCATTTTCACTAGATTAATTGTGCATTGCTATTTAGCTTATTGTGATGTTATTTTTTGCTGATATCTTTCATTTTCAAAATATTTATTGTTTCAAGTACCTATTGATTAGAGTGCGAGCTATATTTTTACGAGAAAGTGTTTGTGCTTGCGAACAGGTACGCAGCTGTTGTGTGATAACAGATAAAGCAATACGCTCTACATTTGTTGGCTTGGCGGGTATTGCCACAGAATGAATAACTTTATAGGCACAAAGTTTTTTTAGCTTGCTTGAGTACAAGCCTGCTAGTCTATCAATGCGTTGTTCGATATCAATCTTCTTGCTTTGCAGTCTTTCTTTATCTCGAATGGTTTTAGGCGCACTGTTAGATGATTTCCGCTTTTCCAATAACTCTATAGCCGTTATTTTTTGTTGTAATTGCACGGCATGGCGATTAAACGTTTTGCTGTAGTTCACAAGTTGATGAACTACTGTTTGTTGTATTAGCTTGGTCCTTTCTTCTTTAGCCTTGAGTTGTCCAACTTGCTGTTTTTTCAATTCTTCAGCAACAACGCGTTTTTTTTCGGCTTCTTTTTGTTTTATATGCTGCTGATTTTGTCTTTGTTTTTCTTTACGGTTCTGTGGCTCAATTATATTTGTTGCTTGAGCTTTCGCCTTATTGTTTTGTGAGCTAGTGATGCCTGTTGACCTACTAGCTTGTTCTTTGCGAGCCTGGCTATTCTCAAACTCTAAGCGCCTTTGCTTTATTAAAGCCTCTTTACGCTTCTTTTTAGCTTGTTTTTCTGCTACTAACTTAGCTTGGTTCTCACGCTGCTTTTGTTCCTCTGCTTGCCGTTGTGCGCGGAGCTTATTATCATGGCGGTTAATAATATCGATATCTCTTTGTATGGATAGTAAAGATTCATCATCATTTTGTTGCTTCAATAAAGCGACCTCTTCCTCTCTTTTTTGTTGTAATTGTCTTTCTTTGATTGCCACTGCTTCTCGCTCTTTTTGCTGTTCTATTAGCCTTTCTTCTTCACGTATCCTATTTTCCTCTAGAGCTTTTAGTCGTAAAGTCTCTGTTTGAGCTTCTATTTCTTTCTGTTTTTCTAATCGTTCCTGAGTTTTTTTTGCTACTAACTCAGCTTCTTGTTTTTT
>DQSN01000120.1 GCA_015663245.1 Leucothrix mucor | reverse complement strand
TGTTAGCTTTAAAACCTGAAACTTTAACAAGCTCTTTTTTAGGGTTTGCTTCAGAGGCATCAAATATTTTACATATAAAAACAGAGGAAGATTATTAGAATGGGGTCAGGTCTTGAAACAACATATTACATGATAACAAGACCTGACCCCTTTGATTGTAATTTAATAAAAAAAACACCTTCCGAGTATGTATAGATTAGCTTGGATATATGAGAATAAAGAGTTGCCCTATTTTAATGACAAAAAATCCCTTGAATTATTTAAAAGCTCGGCAAAGAAAGGACATGTTTATTCACAGGGGGGCATATATACGGAGAATTTTACGAGGTAAGTATGGTTTTTTTCCTTTTTTCCTCCTTTCATATCTAGTAATTAAATTGATATACAGATCAATTAAGTATAGAAATTATGATCCAGGAGGGTATTTAACACGATGAAAGAATATACGAATCAAAGGGGAGAGAGATGGTATCTGAATAACTCATGAGCGGTTTTCTTAAAGCTAGAATTCCACCCCGAGTTATTCAGAGGTTCCATAAGTAAGTCTATTGTTTCTTGACCTTTTTCTGTGTTTTATTTTTCTTTGTTGCTTTTTTTGCTGCCTTTTTAACATATTTTTTAAGATCAGCTTGGCAGTGAAGCATGCTGTCGTTGAAATTACTTTCTGACTTCTTCACTTTTTGTTGAGCCATCTTGGCTTTTTTAGCGGCTTTTTGTGCCTTCTTCGCAGCCTTTTTTGCTTTCGCAGCAGATTTCTCTGCTCTTGCTAAAATTTTAGCCAATTCGTGTTCTTTTTTACTGATCCTTTCAGATTTACTTTTTTTAGCTTCATCCTTAGATTTTTTGTCTATTTGAGGTGCAGTGTTTTGAGTTTTTTGTTCATCCATTAGCTGCCTCCTCCATAGATTTTCGCAACACTGCCTGTTACAAGTTGATCAGGCGCATAGGATACAGAAGTATCTTTGTCATCATAGTCGAGAGAGTGTAAAAAATGGCGGATACAATTAAGTCGAGCACGTCTCTTATCATCTGATTTAACGACTGTCCAAGGCGCGTAGGCGGTATCAGTGTTAAAGAACATGGATTCACGTGCTTCGGTATAGTCATCCCATTTATCGAGTGATTGAACATCGATAGGGCTTAGTTTCCACTGCTTTAATGGATCGTGCTTACGAGAGTGGAAACGGCGTAGTTGTTCTTGGCGAGTTACCGAGAACCAATACTTAAAGAGAATCGTGTCGGAGTTGACCAGCATTTGCTCAAGTACATGTGCTTGGCGCATAAACTCTAAATGTTGTCTTTCGGTACAGAATCCCATGACTTTCTCGACACCTGCACGGTTATACCAAGAGCGGTCAAACAGAATCATTTCTCCTTCGGTTGGCAGATGTTTAATATAGCGTTGGAAATACCATTGACCTAACTCACGTTCATTGGGTTTTTCTAATGCAATAACGCGTGCAGCACGAGGATTTAGATGTTCGGTAAAACGTTTAATTGTACCTCCCTTTCCTGCTGCATCACGTCCTTCAAAGATACAAACTATTTTTTTATTGGTTTCTTGTACCCACTTTTGGACTTTGAGTAGTTCGATTTGAAGTAAGTATTTCTCTTGTTCATAATCCTTCATTTTTATTTTGGTTGAGTAAGGATAGTCCCCAACAGCATGAGTGATGCGCAGTAATTCTTTTCCAGACATGGTATCTGTTGATGTCATTACTGTCTCTGCATCAGTTAATTCAGTCAACATTTTTGCCGCTTGGGCTTGTGTTAGGTTTATTTCTTTTTCTGACATGTTGATATTCCGTAGGGGTTAGAAGGAAGGTTTTGTTCCAGTGGGGTGTAAAGTGTAACTACATTATAAGCTTGGGAAGTGCAATGTAGGCTTTCAAGATTAAGTTAAACAGATCTTGAAAGTTTTTACAGCTCCGAGCGACTACTGGTTAAAAGCCTTTATTAGTACTTGTTCAGGCTGTTCAGTATTATAATCTTTATTGATATTTTACACTATGATTTATCTCAAAACACCAACATACTTATAGTCTAAAATAACCTTACTTTTTGTAAATTTATGAAAAAAAATGCACCTAATAAAAATTATAGCCACAATCGACATTTAAATATTATGGAGTGGGGTGGAGCAATGATTGCTGTGGGGGCTGCTATTATGTTGGCACTTAATATTTCGATTAGTCCATGGGCTTTTGTACTTTATTTGATCTCTAGTGTGATTTTGGCTATATGGGGCTGGTATAGTGGTGCGCGTGGCATCGCGTTGCAGAATATGGTCTTTATTGTGATTAATCTCCTTGCTATCTATCGTTGGCTTATTGTTGTCTAATAGTCTCCCCCTTTTAATTAAAATATAGTAGTAAAAAATCAATGGCAGAACGAATTCAAAAAATACTATCTCGCGCAGGCTATGGCTCACGTAGAGAAATCGAGCGCTGGGTTGAAGCGGGTGATATTTTAGTTAATGGTGCGAAAGCTACAACAGGTCAAGCGATCAGTGAAGAAGACCAAGTCATTCTGCGCGGGCAGCGTTTGCATTTAGGCTCACGTTTAAAAGCAACCCCAAGAGTCTTGTTGTATCACAAAAAAGCGGGTGAGGTTTCCACGCGCAAAGATCCTGAAAAACGACCTACTGTTTTTGATAGTTTACCAAGTATCACCAGTGGGCGTTGGATTCAGGTGGGCAGGTTGGATTTAAATACTGATGGCTTATTACTGTTTACAACCGATGGTGAGTTAGCCAATCGCTTAATGCATCCTTCTTATGAAATAGAACGGGAATACGCGGTACGAGTATTAGGCGAAGTGACCGATACCATGATCGAGACGCTAAGAAAAGGCGTGATATTGGAAGATGGCAAGGCAAAGTTTAATAAAATCACTTTTGCAGGTGGTGATGGCGCAAATAAATGGTATCACGTTGTCTTAAAGGAAGGTCGTAACCGTGAAGTGCGTCGGTTGTGGGAAACGCAAGACGTAAAAGTAAGCCGCTTGATTCGTGTACGTTATGGTGATGTTGCCCTGTCTCGCTCCTTACGTGCAGGACGTTACGAGGAAATGGCGGTTAAAAAAATGACATCTCTTTATCGAAAAGTAGGTTTAGAGTTAGATAAAGACGTGATCGAAAAAGAAGAAGCCAAGCAGAAAAGAGCACAGAAAAACAAGTTTTATAAAAATCGCTAAATGTTTACTACTGACAGAATGGTGTCAGTAGTGAGGCATTATAATTACTTTTTTGATTCTGAAAATAATGAGCGACTGTTATGGCTGAGCCTTTTAAAAATTTACTCAATGAAAATGTCATCAAAGGCATAGCAAGCCACTTTAAGCGTTACTATTCTTCATTTAATGAAAAAGGTTTTATTACAGATGCCACAAAAGGTTTGGATGCCTTGGCGCTAAAAGAACGTAGCAAACGTATCACTGATACGATGATTCAATATCTCCCTGCTGATTTTGAGCAAGCAGGAAAAATACTATTCTCAAGCTTGGGAACACCGCTAGAAGATGATCTTTCCGCTGGTACGATTGATGATAATGGCATCGCAGGTTGGGCTATTATGCCATTAACGTATTACGTTGCCTTACAAGGGCGAGCGTATTTTGATTTGTCGATGTCATTGCTGAAGGAAATGACGAAGTGTGCAACTGCCGAATTTGATATTCGATTTTTTCTTATTGATTGCCCTGAAAAAACACTCGCAGTATTGGACGATTGGGCAGGGGATGATAATCAACATGTACGACGTTTAGTATCCGAAGGTAGCCGACCAAGATTACCTTGGGCAATGCATTTACCACTATTTATAAAAGACCCCGCTCCCGTTATCGCTTTGCTAGAAAAACTCAAAGATGATGAAAAAGAATATGTGCGACGTTCTGTTGCCAATAACCTCAATGATATCGCCAAAGATCATCCAGACCTCGTTGCAGATATTGCTGAGAGATGGTTAAAAGAAGCAAGCAAAGAACGGCAGAAACTTGTTCGCCACGCTTGTCGAACCTTGGTGAAAAATGGGCACTCTAAAGCATTAAAAGTATTAGGTTTCAACCCACCTGTTATTCAACAAGCAAAAATAACCATTTTAACCCCAGATGTTATTTTTGGTAGTGTCTTGGAGTTTACCTTGTCACTTGATTCAGACTCTAAGCAAACACAAGCCTTAATGATTGATTTCATTATTCATCATCAAAAAGCCAATGGCACAACATCACCTAAAGTCTTTAAGTGGCGAACAACAAGTTTAGAGCCAAATAAAACACTAGCGTTAAGCAAAAAACATAGTATCAAGAAAATTACAACACGGAAGTATTATGCAGGACTGCATAGGGTTGAGGTGATGGTGAATGGTATTTCGGTGGGGAAGGCTGACTTTCAGTTGTTAATGCCAGAATTAAGTGGCTAAAAACGAGCACCCCATCAAGATGGAGGGAGTGCTTTGTAAGTTTTACTTTTTCTCACTCTGTTTGATCGTGGTAAATCCAAGTAATTCCCACGTTTGAATACCACCACGGAAGTATTTTATTTTATCAACAGGGTAGCCATATTTTACGAGTATTTTAATACTCTCAGGTGATTGTCCACACCACATGCCGTTGCAGAACATAACTAGCAATTTTGCATCAGAAAAATCAAAGGCTGCCCCTGCTTTTCCTTCGACGATAGCTTCATCGACATCATCAATATCCATGTCTTTAGCTAGTCTTACGCCAAATGTTCCCGTAAGTATTTTAACGATACCTTCTGTAGTAGCACCTTTTGCTGGTACTAGGTCGAGCCAAGATACATTTACCGCCCCAGGAATGGTGCCACGGACTAACCAGTCAGGTGTACGACTATCAATTAAAGCAACAGACTTATCGCCATCACTCATTTTTTTAATGTAATTCACAACCTCTACTTCACCAATAGTTTCAACACCATTGCCAAGGTTCATCGGCTGAATACAAAAAGGCGGGCAGGCGCGTGAGGTTTTAGCAAAGGCGGCTTTAACCGTGTTGTCATTGTCTTGATTACGTTGCACCACAATATCTTTGCCATCAACCTTAATGGTGACACTTTTAAGATCAGGAGTAATGCCAACAGGGTCTCTCTCATCTGCAAATGAGGTGCCGCTACTCATTACAAGGGTGATGCTTAATAAAGCCTGTGCTAATTGTTTAAATTTACTCATCTGAAACTCCTAAAGTATGTGATTAAAGTCATGGTGTACATTAATTGAATTAATCACAATCTTCATTAATGAGTTCTTTCTCGCCATCGGCGGTATACAGAACTTCATTGCCAAATTGATCATATTCAATAGGTCTTTCAACCTTTTCTTCGACTGCTTTTTCTTTGTCATTACATCCAGCAAGAGTGCTTACGGCAAAGGAGGCGAGTAAGATGCAGGTGAAAAATGTACGCATAGATTGAAATCCCTTCATAAAATTTAACATTGCAACCAGAACGTCACAGGTCCATTATTTATTAATGATACTTGCATATCAGCACCAAACTGTCCTGATTGTATAGTGCCTAATTTATTTTCTGACTGCTGTAAAAAATAATCAAATAAATGTTTTCCCAGTTCGGGCGGTGCAGCAGGGCCAAAGCTTGGACGTGTACCTTTTTTAGTATCCGCAGGTAAAGTGAACTGCGGTACAACAAGTAGCTCACCTTTAATATCTACCAATGACTTATTCATACGACCCGTATCATCTTCAAAAATTCGATAAGTGATAACACGTTGCAATAAACGGTCTGCTTGCTGTTGAGAGTCACCTTTTTCAACACCGAGTAATAATAAAATACCCTCATTAATAGTAGCGATACTCTCTTCTTCGACCTCTACGCTGGCGCGTGTTACCCGCTGAATCAAACCAATCATGTGTTTTGGATTTTATCTAAAATTTTATTACTCGCTTCGATAAGCGCCGCAGCAATGGCTTTCTCGCTGGCAGAATGTCCCGCACCTTGCACGATAAATAATTCCGATAACGGCAAGACTTTATGTAGGGCATAAGCCTGCTCAACAGGGCAAATCATATCGTAACGACCATGAATGATGTAACAAGGAATATCCTTGATTTTATCAGCTTCACGCAGTAATTGACCGTCTTCCAGAAAGCCATTATTAACAAAATAATGAGTCTCGATAGTAGCCAAGCTCAAAGCAGTATGTGGACTAGAAAAATGATCAAGTAGGGCTTTATGAGGGCGCAAAGTTGCCGTTCTCGCCTCCCATAAAGACCATGTTTTAGCCGCTTGCATACGGGCTATTTCATTACTACCTGTTAAACGCTTATGGTAGGCATGCAATAAATCGTCTTGCTCATCTTTAGGGATAGGGGCAAGGAAATCCTCCCAATAATCAGGGTAAAACTGATTAGCGCCCTGCTGATAAAACCACTGAATTTCTTTGGCGGTACAGAGATAAATACCACGAATAATTAAGCCAGATACACACTCGGGATGAGCTTCTGCATAGGCTAAGGCTAGTGTAGAACCCCATGACCCTCCAGCAACAACCCACTCATCAATATCTAAATATTTACGGATCTTTTCAATATCAGAGATCAAATCTTGCGTAGTGTTTTGACGTAATTCTGTATGAGGCTTAGAGCGACCACAACCACGTTGATCAAATAAAATAATACGATATTTTTTGGGGTCAAATAACTGTCGATGATAAGGCTCACACCCAGCACCAGGACCACCGTGCAGAAAAATCACAGGAGTTCCTGATTCCTCACCGCATTCCTCTACATAGATTTCATGCAAATCATCAACAGGCAAATAAAAATGACGATTCTCATGAATCGGGGGGAAAAGCTCAGACATAGCGGTCGCTCCGTTGCAAAGGCATAGATAAGATACTACCGTATTATTGCCGCATTAGTAGTGATATTTATGAGGAGAATAGAGCTGAACTTATGAAAGTAATAATAAAATCATAAAAGACTATCGACAAAATAACTAAATCGGGTAAAATGCCCGCTCCACAGACTGTTCAAGTCTGAGCTTTCTTAGCCGAAGTGGTGGAATTGGTAGACACGCGGGATTCAAAATCCCGTTCTGGCAACAGAGTGTGGGTTCAAGTCCCACCTTCGGCACCATTGATACATCCTTATAAGTCCCATAAAGTCCTGAAACTCGCATCCCATAGCCGATTTTACTTAATTCTATTCCTTTATCGTCCTACCTTGTCCGTTTACTTCCATTCATTTTAACGGTATAAATCACGGTATCAAATATACCGTAATGAGTTTATACCGTAAATGCCTCTAAATGATAAAACTGTAAAAAATGCAAAACCTAAAGATGCCCCCTACAAAATAGCAGATATGGAAGGTATGTACCTGCTCGTTATGCCGACAGGTTCAAAGTATTGGCGGTATGATTATCAAATAATGAAAAAAAGAAAAACATTTGCGCTTGGTGTTTATGGAAAAGGCAAAGTTAGTTTACAAGAAGCGAGAGAAAACCACCGAAAAGCACGGAAATTAGTAGAGCAGGGGATAGACCCCGTTAAAGAGAAGAAAAGGCTATTAGCTGAAAAAAGCAAAGTAGGGAAAACATTTAAAGATGTGGCGATAGCGTGGACTGAATTTAAAGCGCAACCAGATACAAAAAGATGCTGGAAGCAATCGCAGAAAGAAAGGGTGGTTAAATCTTTAGTAAAAGAAATATTTCCCGTGATAGGTGATATACCCATTGAAAATATCACGATTGATGATGTGGAAAGTGTATTAGAGCCAATAAAAAATCGTGGAGCATTGGAGGTGCTGAGTAGGGCGTTAGGTAGAATGGAGGCTGTTTTTAGATATGGAAAAGTAAAAAGGTGGTGTACTCATAACCCTGCTGATGGTTTGAAGGAGATACAACCATCAAGAAAAGTAAAGCACATGGAATATATTAAGCGGGGTGATTTACCTCAATTTTTGCGTGACCTTTCTAATTACAATGGGGATTTCATTTGCAAGTCTGCTACTCAATTTGTTTTATTGACGCATTTGAGAACTAAAGAAATTAGAGGTTTAGAGTGGGCTTTTGTCGATGTTGATAACAAAGTCTTAAATATGACGGCTGATGTTATGAAAATGGGGATAAGCCAGACCGTACCACTTAGCAAGCAAGCACTTTTTTTATTGGAGTCATTACGACCTGTTACAGGGTCAAGCCCTTATGTTTTCGCCTCATTGGTAAAGATGAGCCATCCTATATCAGAGGCAGGAATGCTATCTGTTATTAAAAGAATGGGGTATCAGAGTAAAACAACAATACACGGTTTGCGCTCTACTTTTTCTACCATAGCAAATGAAGAATTAAAATTTAGACCAGATGTTGTTGAGTCGGCACTAGCGCATAAAGTAGTAGACCCTGTAAGAGCGGCTTATTGTCATGCTACTTATTTGGAGGAACGTACCGATAATATTCAAGAGTGGGCTGATTATTTGGATATGTTGCAAGCAGGTGGAGATGTTATACCTATTAAGCGGCAGGCTTAGAG
>DQSN01000060.1 GCA_015663245.1 Leucothrix mucor | reverse complement strand
GGTAGAGGTGAAATTAAGCATATACTAGCTAGACATGAGCAAGGTGCTGTTCATGCGGCGGAAGGGTATGCAAAATCAACGGATAAGCCAGGTGTCGCCATCGTCACCTCTGGTCCAGGCGCAACTAATGCTGTCACAGGTATTGCCGATGCGTATATGGATTCTGTCCCGTTGGTCGTCTTTACAGGGCAAGTCCCACGTTATTTAATTGGTAACGATGCATTCCAAGAAGTTGATATTGTTGGTATTACACGCCCTTGTGTGAAGCATAACTTCCTTGTTACTGATGTTAGAGATCTTGCGGAAACAATCAAGAAAGCCTTTTATATTGCTACCACTGGTCGTCCTGGTCCTGTGCTTGTCGATATACCAAAGGACATCACCGACAGAAGTGCTAAGTGTGAGTTTCATTACCCTGAATCTTTAAAAATGCGCTCTTATAATCCGATACTTAAAATCGAAGGCAATGACATTCAAGTCGCTGTCGATATGATCTTAAAGTCTGAACGCCCCATTATCTATACAGGTGGTGGTGTGATTATGTCGGGCGCATCGGATGAGTTGCGTAGTTTTACACAAAATCTAAACTTCCCGATTACTAATACCTTGATGGGCTTAGGCGCGTACCCTGCAACGGATAAGCAGTTTGTAGGCATGTTGGGAATGCACGGCACGTATGAAGCGAATATGTCGATGCATCACTCCGATTTGATTATTGCGATAGGCGCGAGATTTGACGACCGCGTGACGGGTAATATCGAAAAATTCTGTCCTGATGCTAAAATTATTCACGTTGATATTGACCCTGCATCTATCTCAAAAAACATCAAAGTTGATTGTTCTATTGTGGGCGATGTTAAGCCAGTTTTGTTGGAGTTAAGCAAAGAATTAGCGCTGCGTGGCGCTATACCAGATCAAGTAGCATTAGGTATTTGGTGGAAACGTATTGGTAATTGGCAGTCAGAAGATTGTTTGAAATATGATACAAGCTCCGAGAAAATTAAAGCACGGTACGTTGTGCAAAAATTCTGGGAGTTAAGTGGTGGAGACTCTTATGTTTGTTCGGATGTAGGGCAGCATCAAATGTGGGCAGCTCAATATTATAAATTTGATAAGCCGAATCGCTGGATTAACTCAGGTGGCTTAGGCACGATGGGCTTTGGTCTGCCTGCGGCAATGGGTGTGCAATTAGCACATCCTAATGCTGATGTTGCTTGTATTACAGGTGACGGTAGTATTCAAATGTGTATCCAAGAACTTGGTACATGTAAGCAATATGAGCTTCCTATTAATATCATCTCATTAAATAATGGTTATTTGGGTATGGTAAGACAGTGGCAGGAGTTCTTTTATCAAAAAAATTATGCCATGTCTTATAACGAAGCTTTGCCTGATTTTGTGAAGCTAGCTGAAGCTTATGGGCATAGAGGTATACGTATTGATAACCCTGCCGATGTTGAAGGCGCTTTAAAAGAAGCATTAGATGATAAAAATCGTTTATACTTTTTAGACTTTATTACCGAAGCCGAAGAAAACGTTTATCCTATGATTCCTGCGGGAGCAGGGCTAAACGAAATGAAATTATTATAGGGAGCAATCATGAATAAAGAAGAGCAAATGCGTCATGTAATCTCAATTCTAATGGAAAATGAAGCGGGAGCATTGTCACGAGTAGCAGGTTTATTTTCTGCGCGTGGTTACAATATTGAGTCGCTAACAGTTGCACCAACAGAAGACGCGAGCCTTTCGCGGATGACCTTGGTAACACGCGGTTGTGAAGAGATTATTGAGCAAATATTAAAGCAACTCAATAAATTGATTGATGTTGTTAGTGTCTGTGATATTTCTGAATGTGAGCACATCGAACGTGAGATGATGTTTATAAAAGTAGGTGCTGAGAATATGGATTCTTGTGCGGCAATCAAGCGCATGGTTGATATTTTTAGAGCACGAATTATTGATGTGAAAAATAAGACGTTTACAATCGAGGTCTCTGGTGATCGTAAGAAGCTTGATGCTTTTGTTAATGCCATCGAAGATCATGAGATTGTAGAAATAGTACGCTCAGGCTGTATTGGCATATCACGAGGCAGTGATGCTTTAAAAGCACAATAGTCTAAAAATTTAAACTCAGTTAAAAAAGTATTTAAGGAATAGTAAAGAATGAACATTTATTACGATAAAGATTGTGACCTATCTATCATCCAAGGATTAAAAGTTGCCATTATTGGTTTTGGTTCTCAAGGTCATGCACATGCGGCTAACTTGAAAGACTCAGGTGTTGATGTAGTGGTTGGTTTACGTCCAAACTCATCTTCAATTGTTAAAGCAGAAGGCTATGGTTTAAAAACGGCTGATGTACCTACTGCTGTGAAAGATGCAGACGTTGTAATGCTGTTGACTCCAGATGAGTTTCAGTCGGTACTTTATAGAGACGAGATTGAGCCAAATATCAAACAAGGTGCTGTTTTAGCCTTTGCTCACGGTTTTGCCGTTATCTACAACCAAGTAATGCCGCGCAAAGACCTTGACGTTATTATGATTGCACCAAAAGCACCAGGGCACACAGTACGTTCTGAGTTTGTTCGTGGTGGTGGTGTTCCTGACTTAATCGCAATCGAGCAAGATGCTTCTGGCAATGCAAAAGCGATTGCACTTTCTTATGCTTCTGGCGTAGGTGGTGGACGTACTGCAATTATCGAAACGACTTTCCGTGATGAGTGTGAAACGGATTTATTTGGTGAGCAAGCGGTACTTTGTGGTGGTGCAGTTGAGCTAGTTAAAGCTGGTTTTGAGACCTTAGTTGACGCAGGTTATGAGCCAGAAATGGCATATTTCGAGTGTTTACACGAGCTAAAGTTGATTGTTGATCTCATGTTTGAAGGCGGAATCGCTAACATGAACTACTCAATCTCAAATAATGCTGAGTACGGTGAGTATGTAACAGGCCCTAAAGTTATCAATGAAGAGTCTCGTCAAGCAATGCGTAATGCACTAAAAGATATTCAATCAGGTGAATACGCAAAACGCTTTATTCTTGAAGGTCAGTCAAACTATGCATCAATGACAGCAGCACGTCGTTTAAATGCGGAGCACGGTATTGAAGTTGTAGGTGCTGAGCTACGCAAAATGATGCCTTGGATTACTGAAAACAAGATCATCGATAAAGATAAAAACTAATATAGTCTAGTTTCTTTATAGCATTAAAAAAGCCCGAATCATTCGGGCTTTTTTAATGCTTGTTCTAAGTGTTAGTCATTACTGTTTGTTAAAACTAAACTCAGATCGATCATTAACCATCTCAACACCAACCACAATTGTATCACCCGATGCAAAGCCACCCGCTAATATTTTTTGTGCTAATGGATTCTCAATGTGAGTTTGAATGGCGCGTTTAAGAGGGCGAGCACCATAAACAGGATCAAGCCCTTCCTCGGCAATGAGATCTAAGGCTTCATCAGTAAAGCTCATGCTCATATCTCGGCTGCTAAGACGTTTGCTAAGATTGCGGATTTGAATAGCGGCTATTTGACGTATCTCGTTTTTATCCAAAGGTCTGAATACAACGGTGTCATCTATCCGATTGATAAATTCAGGGCGGAAGTGTGTGCCTACAATTTCCATCACCGCTGCTTTCATTCGGTCATAATTTTCCTCGCCTGCCATTGTTTGGATCACATCAGAGCCTAAATTAGAGGTCATTACGATGACGGTATTACGGAAGTTAACGGTACGTCCTTGACCATCGGTTAAGCGCCCATCATCAAGCACTTGTAGCAAAATATTGAAGACATCAGGGTGTGCTTTTTCAACTTCATCCATTAATATAACGGAGTAGGGCTTGCGTCTGACTAGCTCGGTGAGGTAGCCGCCTTCTTCATAGCCCACATAACCTGGAGGTGCGCCAATGAGTCTTGCGACTGAATGCTTCTCCATGAATTCCGACATGTCGATACGCACCATTGCTTCTTGCGTATCAAATAAGAAGGTTGATAAGGCTTTGGTTAGCTCGGTTTTTCCTACTCCTGTTGGGCCAAGGAATAAAAATGAACCTGTTGGGCGATTAGGGTCAGATAAGCCTGCGCGCGCGCGTCGAATGGCATTTGATACTGCGGTGACAGCCTCGGTTTGACCGATGACCTGCTTGCTTAAAGCTTCTTCCATACGCAGTAATTTATCACGTTCGCCTTCAATCATTTTGGACACAGGGATACCTGTCCATTTGGAGACAATATCCGCAATTTCTTCTTCGGCTACTTTATTGCGCAGTAGCTGGAAATTATCTTTTTCACCCGCCTCATCAGCGGCTTGTAGTTGTTTCTCTAGTTCAGGGATTTTTCCATATTGCAGCTCGGCCATGAGTTGTAAGTTACTTGCGCGACTGGCTGTTTCTAAATCAATACGTGCTTGATCTAAAGACTCCTTGATATGTGCTGTGCCTTGAACAGCAGATTTCTCTACTTTCCAAATTTCTTCTAAATCGGAGTATTTTCGTTCTAAGCGTTCAATTTTTTCTTCAATTATGCCAAGGCGTTTTTTAGAGGCGGCATCTGGCTCTTTGTTTAAAGCTTCACGCTCAATTTTGTATTGAATTAATTTGCGTTCAAGTTTATCCATTGCTTCTGGTTTAGAGTCAATTTCGATACGAATACGTGAAGCAGCCTCATCGATGAGGTCAATGGCTTTATCAGGTAGTTGACGGTCAGAAATATAGCGATGTGAAAGTGTCGCCGCAGCAACAATCGCAGGGTCAGTGATTTCTACACCATGATGCGCTTCATAGCGTTCTTTTAAACCACGTAAGATTGCAATGGTGTCTTCTACCGAGGGCTCATCAACAATAATTTTTTGGAAACGACGCTCTAATGCGGCATCTTTCTCAATATATTGACGATACTCATCAAGCGTCGTTGCACCTATACAATGTAGTTCACCACGTGCGAGTGCAGGCTTTAGCATATTACCCGCATCTAGTGCGCCATCTGCTTTTCCAGCTCCGACCATGGTGTGAATTTCATCAATAAAGAGGATGATATTGCCATCCGACTTAGTAATATCATTAAGCACCGCTTTTAAGCGTTCTTCAAAGTCCCCACGAAATTTAGCGCCTGCAAGTAATGCAGCTAAATCCAACGATAGTAGACGTTTGTCTTTAAAGCTATCAGGTACTTCACCATTAACGATGCGTTGTGCTAAACCTTCCACGAGGGCTGTTTTACCCACGCCAGGTTCGCCAATAACAACAGGGTTATTTTTAGTACGACGCTGTAATATTTGCACCATGCGGCGAATTTCTTCGTCACGGCCGATAATAGGGTCAATTTTTCCTTGCTCTGCACGCTCAGTTAAATCAATCGTATATTTTTTGAGTGCCTCGCGCTGATCCTCGGCATTAGGGTCATCAACAGACTGTCCGCCACGAATATTATCAATCGCCATATTTAGTGCATCTTTATTCGCTCCTGCTTCTTTGAGTAAGGAGCCAATGCTGCCTTTGTCATCCATAGCTGCGACTAAAAACAGCTCGGATGAGATGTATTGATCTTCACGTTTTTGCGCTAGTTTATCGGTGATATTGAGTAAGCGAGATAGGTCATT
The DNA here is from genome assembly GCA_015663245.1 of Leucothrix mucor. Classification (GTDB taxonomy): domain Bacteria; phylum Pseudomonadota; class Gammaproteobacteria; order Thiotrichales; family Thiotrichaceae; genus JAGLBW01. The sequence continues at coordinate 11,678 of DQSN01000060.1, read as the reverse complement.
AGAAACATGCAGCTCACCATTGTCTCCACCTGAAACGCTCGCCATTGCATCTAAAGCCTCGTCAAGCTTTGGGCGTAATGAGTTTGTTTTTATACCCGCTTGAGCAAAAACACTCCGTGCGATACCGCCATCTTGATCAAGCAATGCAATTAGTAAATGCACTGGTTCAATAAATTGGTGGTCTTTCCCTAGAGCTATTGACTGAGCATCTTGTAATGCTAGTTGGAATTTGCTGGTTAATTTATCGGTTCTCATTGTAAATTCTCCCAATTATTTTTAGCAATAGAAGCGCTATTTTGAATAGTGTGCTAAAGCATTATTTATATGTCTACAAGTTTATATTGTGTCTAGTAATAGAAAAAACAATGGGACAAGTGTGCTTGTATTGGTCAAGTTTATTTATGGCTTTAAGCTGTGTGCTGCGTCGTGTTTTTTTGATTCAAGAAAAATAAGGTGGTAGATGAAATTAGTGGATTTATAGTTTGCGTAAAAAGATTATTTTTCCGTAGTTTGCAATGTTTGTAGTTGCTCTAAATAAGCTAATGGACCACCTTTCTCAACGGGGAAGCCCGTGATAATAATGGCAATGAGATCGATTAGTTCTTTGTTCTCTACAATATTTTCCTGTAAACAAGTGCGTGCTTCATTAACCATTTTTTCCGTTAATCTTTTTTCTACTTCCTGACTTTTGTTTTTCCATGATGGTGCATTAAGTGTTTTATCAAAGAGTGGAGATTGTTTTTGCTCTTTTTTATAACGATAAAATCCAGCACCTGATTTTTTCCCCTTTAATCCTTGTTCATTTTTTTGCATGAGAATACTGGGAACGTCATAGCTTAAACGATCTGCAAGTGCCTCGGCAATGATTAAGCATTCTTTTATACCGATACTATCGATCAGATCAAAGGGCTTATGGTTCATGCCCATGCTTGCTGTTTGTGTGTCGATAGCATGTGCTGAAATACCTGACTGGTGAATTAGCATGGTTTCGCTGAGGTATGTCATCAGCAGGCGAGTTCCTAAATATCCCGCTTTACTTTTTACTTGCACCGCTTTGAGTTTTAGCGTCTTGGCAAATGATTTTACAGTGGCTTTGGTGGTATCACTGCTATGTTCGCTAAGGCTTATTTCTACAATTTTACTTTTAAATAAGGGGTGGTAAGGGTTAAACACAGCTAGCCGTTGAGGCGTTTGCATGTCTTTGGAAATTTCATTTAAAGGCAGGCAGGCGGTGGTTGTTAGCAGCAATGCTGAGGGCTTTGTTTGTTGATCTATATCGTGTAGAAGTGAGGCTTTAGCATGTTTATCTTCTGGGGTAGCTTCGATGATAATATCGGCATTGGCTAGCCCTATATTATCAATATCGATAATGATTTTATCAATAATATTTTGTTGTTGTTGGGGGTAATCAGAATAGTGCTGGTCGAGATATTGGTAGAGGCTAGGGAGTAATTTTTCTAATGCAGCGTGGCGGCTATCATAAATACTGACAAGAAAACCATTTTCAACGCAGAGCCTAGCAAGGTAGCGTCCCATTGTGCCACAGCCGATAATATGGATGTGTTGTGTTGATGGGATTAGTCCGATTATATCTTGATCAAGTTGTTGGTAGAGCTTCCTGATCTTCAAGTGATTTTGAGTAGAGGGTGAAGTTAACAGTTTGGTGGCAGCAGCGGCTTCATCATGGGCTGCATCAGGGCTGCTGTTATAAATTTTCCATGTTTTAATAATGCTGTTAATGGCTGTTTTTTCACTATTATTATGAGCCATTGCTATGTATTTATTGGCAATGAGGTAAGCATTGAGTTTGTGGGGTAGTAATAACTCATTCCTCCAGTTTTTTAGGCGACTGGGGTGCTTTTCTGTTTTGTTCTTATTAGCTTGTATGATTAGGTATTCTGCGGCTTGGTGGGTTTTATGTTCGGGAACAATATAGTCAATCAAGCCAATGGCTAAAGCCTCTGGGGCTAAATATCCTTTATGAGTGATGATTTTAAGGGTGCTAGCTAAGCCTTTGCGTTTAATCAAATGGCTGATGCCGCCAAAACCAGCATAGTATCCTTGTTGTATATCACTGTAAGAAAGCAGTGTGTAGGGCGTATCGCTACTGATGCGAATATCACAACTTAATGCTATATCTAAACCTGCATTACAGCAATTACCATTAATGAGTGCGACGGTGGTGCAATCAAGGTTTTTAAGATGTCGACAAAGCTGATTGCCAAGGCTAGTAAATATATCCGCTTTTTTTTCTGCTGTCAGTGTGAGCAGCACATCTAAGTCAGTTCCCGCGATAAAATCATCAGCTTTATCAGAGGCGATGACTAGCCCTTTAAATCCTTTGCCTTTTAAACTAATAATTACTTCTTTTAATTCTTTGAGTAGATCGGCTGTTAAGTCATTGTGGCTGTTGTGTTGTGAGTCTATATTCAGCCAAATAATGTTATTCTTAGTTCTGACTATTCTGATGTGTTCAAAGCTGCTCATTTATCACTCTCCTGCATATTTTGTAATAGCAGGGCGCTGTTTTGACCACTAACAGCATTGAAGTGGCAAATACCATTTTTTGCATTATTACGTTGTAATATATAGGCTAACTGTAAAATACAACGTAGTTTATTAGCACTATTAGGGCTACCTAAAGCGAGAGATCCACCATCAATATTAACAGTGCTGAGTGAGCGAAAAGCATCTATTGATTCAAAGTCAGGACTTTTTTCTAAGGCTAGTATTTCGGCAGCAGAGGTTTCATCCCACTCCCAAAAATCAATATCACTAGCGGTATGATGGGAGCTTGTTAATAAATCATCAATTGCTTTGTTGTGGCTATTCCATGTGGGCGCTGAAAGTTTGGCTAGGGGTGTTAAATTATATTTATCCAGTGCCGTTTGATTGGCTAATAGTAAGGTGCATGCGCCTTCGGTAGCTTGCGCCACACTGGCTTTGGTGATAATTCCTGTAGGGGGATTTCCAGTGATAATGGTTTGTTTTAGTGATTCTGGGTCGGTGTTTATAATATCTTCGTCACGATATAAGCTAGAACCATCGGGATAGAATAAAGGAACAATGTTTTTTATGAGCTTGTTACGTTGTGCGTATTTTAGACGGCGCTGGCTTAATTTTACATACTCTGCCATTGCCTCTGCGGATAATGAGAAGTAGTTAGCAATCTTTTCGGCAGTTTCCTTGTGTTGTTGGTAATAACAATCCTGCCCTTGTTTGCTATTAGATTCTTTGAGGAAGTGTCGAGTATGAAGTTTACTAAAAATTTTAAGCTTTTCAGTGAATCCTTGGCTATTTTTCCATTCTCTAATCCATTGTGAAAGCTCGGTATTTAGGGTGATAGGCTTTGCATTTGAGGTTTCTATGCCGCTAATAAGAATGAGAGATTTTTGCTCGAAGGCTAATTGTTGATGAGCATATTCTAGAGCCTGTAAACCGCAGTTTTCGCCTGCACTAAAGGTTTGTGCTCTCATCGTGGTGTTACAACCAAGTCGCTGAGATAACTGTTGAGCTAAGTCGTCATTACTGTTTGAGGTGCTACTGGTAACGATGACATCATCAAGTTGAGTAGATGTTAAAGCTTGTTTCAAAAGCAATGCGCGTGCAGTTATCAGACCTAAGTCAAGTTTGGAGTATGCGCTAGTATCGTTTGGTGAGTGTCGTAGTTGGCGATTGAAGGGGGTACGTGTGCCATCGACCAAGTAAACGGTTTGGGTTTGATACTTGCTCATGCGGGCAGAGAAGGTGAAACGGAGTTTGTGATCAGCAGCATTGCTTGAGGTTGGATATTCAAGGTAGTAGCTGTTGCTATATTAATAAAAACTCCTTTATGCGGGTGGCACTTGTTTCATTTGCGGTGGGTTTAGTTCCGTTAATTCTATCTCAATAGGCGGCTCATCAATAGTTTTTTGCTCAAGCTCTTCATAAGTTCTGTTTAAACCTACTAGCCCTTTAATAATTTCTTTTTTATCTGAGCCTGGTAAATCAGCAATAGACTCTAAAACTTTAATGCGTGTTTCTTGCATTGCTTCTTGTTGTTTTAGAGCAAATACTTTGTCGTGCTCAAGTTGTGCTAGTTCTTTTTTACGCTGTAGATTGTGCGAAGACACTAAGTAGTACGATAGGCTGATGGTAAATATGAGAGCGGAAAAGACTAAAATAGTGCTTAAAGCTGATTGTTGCTGAGCCTTTCCTTGTTGTAAAACAAGTGCTTCTTCATGCTGCTGTGTCATTTGAAGTTTATCTTTTTCAAATGCCAGTAGCTTGTCAGTCATGCTTGCTTCGTATTGATTGTCTTTATCTAGCTTACTGATTTCTTGTTGCTTTAATAAGTATGACTGTTGTAGATCTTGCTGTTTAAGCTTCTCGGAATTTGAAAATGCATTTTTTTGCATTTCCTTTTCGTGAAGCATGCGCTGTTGATCAGCGAGGTTATTGTACTCCATTCGCTGAAGTTCAATTTTTTGCTGATAACTCAATTCTGTTTCGTTGCGCTTATTTTTTAATTGTTCTTGGATATACTGAAACTGTAGATTTTGCTTTCCAGGCAGGGCTAGAGGGGTGCTAACAACATCGCTAGTGTTTGCTTCTATCGAAGATTGTGAGTTGGCTATTTGTATGTTTTCTGGTGAGGTCGTCTGCTTGTCATTTATCGTCATAAAAGACAATAAAATTATAAACATAGCGATGACGAGTATCACTAACATTCCCATTACACGCATGAGTATTTGCTACGCTGATTGCACTAAAACAAGGTGTCTCTAACAGATAATTAAAGGGGGCTGATAGATGTGTCTTGCAAGTGATTGTTAATTAAAGAAATCCGTTTCTGGTCTTATTATGGTAGATACAATGATAATAATCAACCATAGAGTTTAAAAAATAAGCGATATGGATTGTTTATTGCCCTTTATACGCTATCGCAGAAGGTAAAATGAGATGTTGGAGTTTACTGCTATCGATAGGGCTAAGTAGTAGGCTCTTATCTTTGTCGGTATCAAACAAATCACGAATAAAGTAGTGTTCACTATTTTTCATTTTCTGAGGTGGAATATCATTCTTCGCGGTTAGCAATATCTGCATCCTTTCTAATATAATAGGCTGATTATCCAGCGGTATTTTATTATTTTCTAATCCTGCTACTTGCTCTGGAATAAGCCTATAAAGTCCCGATGGAAAGTTGGAATTATCGGAAGAAAGTATCGGAAAAAATGCGAGCAATAAATTAGTATTATTATAGACGTAAATTGTATTACGACTTTGATCAATAAGTAGAATATTGGCGCTAGCTTCTGTAGGAAAATTTTTCCTTATTTGTTTTAGTAGAGAGGTGTAATTCCCTTCGATAGCATGTTCGCCGAGGAGAAATTTATCAGCATCAGGTGTGCTTGCTTGGCTAACCGTACTGTTAGCGCTATTGTTTTTGATAGTTTTTTCTATGGAGCTAACGCTAGTAAGTGCTTTCTTGGATTTGTTTGTTTTATCTTTGAATTCATCGGCATCAATAGAGTCGCCAGGTGGAGCGATTCTTGATTCCTTTTTTATTGCTACTTGAGTCTTGGGTTTTGTAGGGGAGTCTGTAGGAGTATCTTTCGGTTTTTTATTAGGTGTTTTTTTTGTAACTTTTTCTGTAGCTATCTCCTCGATGGGAGGCGATATAAGCTTCTTTGTTCTCTCTTTAGCTGAAAGTCCTTTTATCCCTTCTGGAATATATTCACTTATATACTCATCGAGCCAATAGTCATCCCTATTCTTAAAGGGGCCGACAATTAGCCACTTGCCTTTCTTTTTGGTGAGTTTAACGTAGCCAAAAAAGTAGTTTTTTTTGTCACTAACAAATGAATCTAATTCTAATAATAGCACTGCATTGTTAGCATCGCTGAGTTCAGTAGTTGCTTTGTGGACATGCGTTTTACTTATTTTTTCGCAGCGTTTCAGGCTGTAATCAGGGCGAAGTTTGATAGCCTCTTGGCATTTTTGTTGGGAAATTAATTGATAAAATAATTTGACTGTTTCGCTGGGGGAGTCAGCGGCAAAACTAGTGGGAAGAGAAAGAAATAGGGATAGGCAAAGAGTAGGCAATAATATTTTTTGCTTATGACATGAAAAATTATGTTGCACTTTTATACCTCCTCTTTATTGCTACTGTTTATTCCATTAAGTATTTTCACTAATTAGTTACGCCCTGAGCGGAGCTGAAGTAAAGGGCGCGGAGTTCTTCTGTTTTATTCAGGCTTCTTAGCGCAGTTAATCTCCATTCATCAAAGGATAACAAGCATCATACCATTTACCAAAATTAGAGTTATGTGCTTTAGCTAAGTCAATAATACCTAGTAAATCACCTGAGCGTAAAATGCCAAACACACTGCAATCAACAAAGTCAGGTTTATCATCACCAAAAAATGCTTTGCCTGACAGCCCATTGTCAACCCAGTGATCAATAGCCTGTAAAAATTCTTTTTCGGTATCTTGAATGTTATGTTTGGTCTTCATTTTGGTGGCAACACGGGGCATTACTAAAGAACCCATTAAGCGGACAAAGTTTCCTTTAAACCAATTAAACTGCCCCTTTTTCATGATTAATGCAAAGTTACGATAAGCAGTTCGGAAGTTAGGGTAAATTAGTGGTGGCAAATAATGCACCAAGGTATTGTCAATCCATGCTGTCCACTCTTTGGCGTTATCATTAATAGGCAGCTTAGTGTAATGCGTATTAATATGCTCAATAATTGTCGCTGACTCGACAATGACTTTATCTCCGTCTTTTAAAACAGGGACTTTTTTATGGTCAGTGAAATCAAGCTCAGGTGTGCCAAAAGGAGTGACTTCGACTGTCTCAAAGGGTTGTTTGGTATAGTTTAATAGTGCTTTAACTTTCCAGCAAAAAGGGCAGGAGCTAAATTGGTAAAGAGTCAACATAGTAGAGGGGTCTAGTGATTAAGATGGGGAATAGTCTAACATTATTTTTTTTGATCTGATTGTTCTTTTTGCAATGATTTTAATGCCGCTACGACGTGTTTATCAGCAGAGAAAGCATGGTCAAAAACATGAATAACAATACCTTTCTTATTGATGATATAAGTCGTGCGCCCAGGTAGCATCCCTAATAGATCTTTAGGTACAGCAAAGAGATTTTGGATTTTTTTCTCAGGGTCACTTAATAGCGTGAAAGGTAGCTTGTGGTTTTCAGCAAACTTTTTGTGGCTGTTTACACTGTCGGAGCTGATACCAATAATTGTAGCATCCAAACCCTCAAAGCTTGCGGAAGCATCACGAAAACCCTCCGCCTCAGCGGTGCAGATAGAGGTCTCATCTTTAGGGTAAAAATAAATGACGATGTTTTTCTTACCGACTAAATTATCAATAGCAAAAGGTTTGCCATCTTGATCGTTTAAGGTGAAGGAGGGGAGCTTGTCGCCTGTTTTTACTGCCATGGGTAAATCCTCTTTATTGGTTGGTGATTATACGAGTGATAGAGATAATTGCTGTGTTATTTTCATAGGTTCTAATATGTTCTTGTAAAGAAAGAAATCTCATGGGGCTTGTCCCAGAGTTTTATCTAAAAATTCTGGTTGATCGATTAGATTAATCAAATTGGCGTTAAGCTCGGTTGTTTGCGGTGAGTAGTGGATTTGAAAGAATTTTTCACTTAAAGATTTTGTTGATTTTTAGGAGTGGTAGAATGAAATTTATACTAACGTAAGGCAGCACTAGCCTAAAAGCACAAATTTTAAAGAGGTAACATTGGAAGAAGTTGATGCTGTTATTACCCAGCTCAATGATCGACTAAGAAAGAAGGTGAACCACAAAACACCTGCCAATAAAATGGCTGAATATACCGCTAAAGAAGCGGCCTAGGAGTTATGCAATTCACTGTCGAATCTGCCAATTTTTAGCAAAGTGGGACGTACAATAATGCGCTTAAACCGCCAGTCTAAAGATATGATGAATACCTCCAGCCGCTGTTAAATTAATCGTCTCACTAGCACTAACATTGCCTATTTTTGCCGTCACTTTATAGCGTCCAACAGGCAGTCTAAACTGTTCTGTTTTCACATTATTAGCACGATAAGTTCCACCGCCACTGCCAAGGTTTTGCAGCGAGAAATTTGCACGAACAGGGCTTTGCTGTGGCATTTTTAATGCAGATAAACGTAATACACCTGTTGCGGCATTACTTACTGAGCTAGAACTACTTGAACCTGAGCTGGAGCCTCCAGTACTAGAACCACCTCCCGAACTAGAGCCACTGCCACCACGACGGAAATCACCTTGCATCCCTTGATAATAAGACACTGCTTGCAGTCTACGTTGCACCACCTCTTTTATAAACGAATCAAATACACGTTTTTTAGTTGAACCATTGCTCAGCTCTTGCGAATGTACAAAAATAGTCGATGAAAGCCCCGCCTCACTGCGTGTATGCACCTCCTCAAAAGCTCTCGTCACAGAGTTGAAAGGGATAACAGGTGTGTTTAATGGGTTATCCGTTCCCACCGCCCAATAATTGATAATACCGCGTGCATATTTCATCCCAGGAAAACGTATTCCTGGCTCTGGTCCAGCACGATGACCATGATAAGACATGATATTGGTCGACCTTCCTGTTACATCTCTGATAATTCCGTTAATAATTTGAACTTGCTCCGTTTGCTCCTGTTGACTATGTCCCGCAGGTTTAGGGTGTACCCCTAGCGTCACCAACTGACGATCAAGATCATAAATCAACTGTGCATTATTACGGTCAAAAGCATAGTTATTACTCGGGTTAGTACACTGGATAAACACCGTCACAGGAATTCTATGATCGGTTAAGTACTTTACTACCTCGTAAGTACTAGCGACGTGATGATCACCCGCGTGGATATGGTCGAGGGTAAAAATGACCTTATCTAAAACAGGAGGATTAGCGGCATGGGGATACCGCGTTTGAACATTTGATAATCGATATGCTGGCATGACTCTCTCTCGCTATTGATATTATTACGTGGCGAGCTAAAGACTAAGCTTATTTTGCTTTTTGTATTTAGCACTGCCTTCTAATTAACTTTAGTAACGATTGAAGAGAAAATCTGTGATTTATGTACAATATTTTCAGTTTTAAGGTTGCCTAATTTAGGCTAAGTTTCTAAATAACAATATGTTTAGCTAGTTAAAATACTCCTAAAATCTAACCGCCAAAGGAGGGGGGCTGAAATCCTATCTCTTTTGAATTTGATGATGTGTTTATTGGGATAGGTATTAGGTCTTTGGCTTAGACCAGCGTACTTTTTCGATCACTGTATTAATATGGTCTGTTAGTTGTAATGCACTTGGTTTTTCTGGTTTTTTTGACTCTTTGCTCATCCAATTTAAAATTTGGGGATATAGAGGCATTTGGCTATTCTCTCCCTTTTTTTCTTTTTTGATGGGGCGTGTTTTACACTCTAATGAAATTTTAAAGTCGCTGTGTCCTGGTGTTTGCATGATGCTATTCACATCAATGCCAGAACTGGCTTCATTTTTTTCTAGGCGTTCAGTATAGCTTTCTGCCGTTTTCTCTAACCACCCATCCATATGGATACTGGTGTTTATATTAATATTATATTTATCGCTACTATATGCAACATCTAAACAACGCGGGGTGAGTAGCATTGAGGAGCGGTCGACCATAAAGTCTTGAAATAGGGTTTTTTGTAATCTAAAAGCCCAATCTAAGTCTCCTTCTGTTATCGCGGTATCTGTACTAAAAAAGAGCTGTAAGTCATTCCATCCATCAGATAGAAAAACTTTGATTTTAATATTTTCTCTTTCATTTAATAGTGTTGCTAGTTCCATATTAGCTATATTCTTATCTACTTTCTTTTCCTTGTCTCCCTTCAATAAATCCCTGATATTTATTAAGCTATAGAGAAAACTAAGGCGCATTGAGCGTCGTTGTAAGGTAATAGCAGAAATATAAAATACATTTTCATCCTTGAATTTTTTATCAATATCAAATTGAAACGCAATTTCTCGACGAGAAAAATAGGGGATGAATTTTTCTTCAGATATGTTTTTACCTTTTTCATACTTCTCATCAAAAACATGCAAAATACAACGGCAGGGAATGGTAATAGGACGAACGGCTATGAGATCGTAATTTCCCAAAATAACGTGTGAGCTTGCTTTTTCCTCATTCTTTTTATTCCACTTTTTCCATGTTTCTTCGTTTAGTAATTCCTTAAGGGCTAGTGAATTATTGCTTGTATAGGGATCATCCTCAGGATTAAGTGGATTTGGAATAGGGATAGTATTTGACATAGCAATACGGCTCATTAAGCGTATTTTTAGAATATCTTCTTTTTCCCCATCTTCTGCTTGCTTAGATGTACCTCCTATAGAGGGGCTAAATGCTTTAAATATAGATTGATGAAAGTCATACATCGAGCACGACTTTTCACCTGCCTCGCTGTCATTACGGATAGCGAGCCAATGCATAAGATGTCTTAGAGGTTTGATGGCATTTAATTGATCTTCTTTTAAGTTCTCATTCGGCGTTTTGTTATTAAGCTCTAGATTTCGTTTTAAATAATGATGTAAATCTTTGAGTTTTAAGCCTGCCAAACGTTCTAGTTTACGAATAAGGTCTGTTTCATAAGGTGGTACTCTAGATAGCTCCGCTGCAACCTGACTTGCTCCTATATCAATATAATGCCTTTTAATTTTGTTGTCCCATTCTTGATATTTACTTTTGACCTTATCGTATGGGTTGTCCTCCCCCTTTAGCTCTGTATAACAGAATGCTTTTTTTGATTCTTCAGGAGGGGTGTTTAGCCACCTTTCTAGTTTGTCCTTAATATCACCATCATCTAAGCATCGAAACTGATAACTGAGCAAGTTAATACAGAGTAGTAAACGGCTACGTGGAGACTCTACACTTTTAATATAAAATTCGAGCGCTAGTGCAAATAAATCACGCCCTAAACCAAGGTCTTCGTGAGTAGCTTTTAATAGTTTTGGCCATTTTTTTATGTCTTTCAATAGGTCAATACTGCGCATAGTGGCGCACTGAAAGGGAATATCATAAAGATGCCTAAATAGCTGTCGCGGATGTACTATAAAATTAGACTCTTTTTTATCTTTACCCCTTTTGATATATGTTACTAATTGTTGCTTAACAATGGTCTCACTATCAAGATTAAAACCGTACCTCCCTTCAAAATCTATTTCTTTATTTTCAGGCTTAGCACTAGAGGAGGATGTGTTTTCTATGTGTGCTTTTAGATCATTTGTATTTTTTTCACTAAGCTGAATACCATACTCTTCTTCAATACTCTTTTTGACATTGCGAGTTTCTTCATCGATAGAGACTGCTTTTTTAACTTTATCCTCTTTTTGTGCCATCAAAATTTTAAATAAGAAGTTTTGCAAGCCTAAGTCTAAGCGGCGTGTTGTACGTGCATATTCACAAGGGCCGCGTTTACCTTTTTCTTCATCGTAATAGTCTTTACTGCGCTTTTCTCGCCATTTTTTTGCTTGGTTTACGACCTTGGAATCAATCATACAATGTTGTAATTCGTAGGACATACCTTTCCAATATTGAGGAAACTCAGTACAACGACCATCGGGCGTATTGATAACTAAAAAATCAAAGACATCTTTGGTGACTTTTTTTACTCCATCAATCACAATCATATCGAGGTCACTTAAAGGGG